>JBFFJL010000701.1:0-1080 GCA_041555955.1 Nevskiaceae bacterium | reverse complement strand
TCCTGCGCGAGCACCTCACGCGCGGCTACACCCTCAACCGCCAGCGACTGGAAACCAACGCCCGCGAGCTGGACGCCGCCCTGCAACTGGTGCGCAAGGTCGCGGCATCCCCGGAACTCACAGCAGAGGCCGGTCGCGGGCTGGTGGATATCGTCAGCCGCTACGCCCAGACCTTCGCCCTGCTGCAAGGCTATGACGAAGGCCTGCTCACCGAGCCGCCATCCGAGCCCGGTGGACGGCTGCCCACTGCCGCCGAAGCCCGCACTGCGCTGGCCCAGCTCAAGGCCAGCCTCATTGGCCGCGGCGAAACCACGGTGCTCTTTGCGCAGGAACGCGCCGGCGACGGCCTGGGCGCCCTGCTCGGCAATCTCGACCAGACCGCCTTCGGCGAACCGGTCTATCCGAGTATCGAAGCCAAGGCCGCGCACCTGCTGTACTTCGTCATCAAGAATCACCCCTTCACGGACGGCAACAAGCGCAGCGGCGCCTTCCTGTTCGTCGATTTCCTGAACCGTAATGGTCGATTGCTCGATGCCAGCGGCCAGCCCGTCATCAACGACGTCGGCCTCGCCGCGCTCGCGCTGCTCGTGGCCGAATCGCCTGCACAGAACAAGGACACCATGATCCGGCTGATCATGAACATGCTGGCGCGGCCGGCGACGGGAGCGGCAGCATGACGAATTCGTCTGGAACGAATTCGAACAGCCGCGCAGCGGATGGCCCGCAGGGCGAGGGCACGGAGAGCCCGAGTAGTTTTCCGCGCTATGCCGAATACAAGGACAGTGGGATCGAGTGGCTTGGCGAAGTGCCAGGGCAGTGGCGGGTTCAGCCCTTGAAATCCGTCTGCACGTGTAACGACGATGTTCTCGACGAGTCGACGCCACCGGAACGCCAGATCAAGTACGTCGAAATCTCGGATGTCGACGCATTGAACGGGATTGTCGCATTGCCTCACAGTGAATGTTACCCAGCGTAGTTGTTGCCTCATCTGAACTGTTACCGCCAGGTGGTCGTGTGAGCATCCCCTTTTTCAGCGCGAGGGGGCTCAATGGACATGCGATTGGATCGCCAGGCGAGGCG
>JBFFJL010000700.1:0-1101 GCA_041555955.1 Nevskiaceae bacterium | reverse complement strand
GGCGCGACTTTCCGGAAGCCTTGGCGGCGTCGCTTGGACGCCCCGTGATTGCCTACGATCGTCTGGGTTTCGGACGGTCGTCTGCGCGTGATGCGCTGCCGTCAGTGCGCTTTATCGACGAGGAATCTGAGGTGTATTTCCCGGCGGTCCGACGCGCGCTGGGGATCAAGCGGTGTTCCCTGTTGGGCCATAGCGTTGGCGGGGCGATGGCGGTGGCGATTGCTGCATCCGGCGACGTTGAATGCGAGGCGTTGATTACTGAATCCGCCCAGGCATTCGTTGGCGAGCTGACCTTGCAGGGCATTCGTGCTGCGAAGGCTGATTTCAGCCTTCCGGGGAAGATCGACAGGCTGAGAAAGTGGCACGGGGATAAGGCCAGGTGGGTGTTGGATGCATGGACCGAAGTCTGGCTGTCGCCAGATTTCTCGAGCTGGAGCCTCGACTCGCATCTGACAAGAGTCCAGTGTCCGGTGTTGGCCATTCACGGCGAACTGGATGAGTTTGGTCCGGAGGAGTTTCCGCGGCGCATCGTCCGGAGTGTTTCAGGGCCGGCGGAGACGGAGCTCTTGAGTGGCTGCGGTCATGTGCCGCACCGAGAGATGCCCACAGTGGTCTTGCAGCGGATCTCGCGGTTTCTGGCGGCAGGCCACGGGCATCCCGGCGAGGACGAGCGCGGCGGACCTTCTGCCCGATCGGCGTAACCGCATTTCGATGAGGCGCGACTGCGTACGAGGGCGACACGGTGCTTCGATCATGGCTTTGCCGTGATCGAATGGGTGCGGGAGTCCGCAGCAGCACGCAGTTGTCAGGCGGCACTACGCCAGATGCGGCAAGGCCAGATATTCCTGTGACTGCATTTCGGTGAGGCGCGACTGCGTGCGTTGAAACTCGAAGCGCAGCTTGTCGCCGGTGTAGAGCTGTTGTTGCGACACTTCGGCGGCGACGATCAGCTTGACGCCACGGTCGTAGAACTCGTCGACCAGGTTGATGAATCGGCGCGCGGCGTCTTCGTGAAACACGGTCAGCTGCGGAACGCGTGATAGCAGCACCGTATGGAAGGTGCGGGCGATCTCGATGTAGTCGGCGGCGCTGCGCGGACCT
>JBFFJL010000699.1:0-1120 GCA_041555955.1 Nevskiaceae bacterium | reverse complement strand
GCGGCGCTCGGCGCTGTCGTCGGTCACCTTGTCCTCGTCGCTCTCGCCGTAGGGGTGTTGCACCACGGCCATGATGTAGCCGAATTTTTCGATGTCCGGATAGTAGTAGACGGACGTCGTCTCGGCGCCATAGGGGGTCGTCGCGATACGCGTGAGCCCGCCGTTGTCGGTGCGGTAGGCCCAGATCGCATCATTCTGATGGCCGCTGCCGCTGTCCTCGCCGATGATCAGTGTGTTCTGTCCGGGCATCACGCTGAGGTTGTCGGGATTGGCGAGGCCATCAATGTCGCAGACGGTGTTGGCGAACGGGCTGTCAGCCGCGTAGGCGTCGATCGTCGTTGGATTCAGGCGGTCCGGATCGGCCAGCGTGGTCATGCGCCCGGCGATCACGCCATGCGCCGACTGCGCGACGAAGGGGCTGCCGATCTCGCTGTCTTCGCCGACTGCAAAGCGGTAGACCGCGCCGCAGCTGTTGAACAGAGCCTTGACGTCGTTGGCGGTGCCGATGTCGTACTTGGTGTTGTCGGCGCCGTTCTTCTTGTTGTCTTCCATGCCGTACTGCACCTCCGAGTAGGCGACATAGAGCTGACCGTGACGCTGATCGAAGCTGATGCCTTCTTCCTTGCGGAGTTCGGTGGTGGCCCCCAGATAGCCAGCGTAGCGGCGGGTTTCCAGGAACGCCGCGGCTTGCTCCATGCCGGCGTTGAGTTTCAGACATTCCTCGCCGATGCCATTGGCATTGACCGGAGTGTAGGCGCCGGGGCAAGTGCCGTCCGCCGCCGGATCGACAGTGGCGAAAATGTCGCTGAACTGGATGCCACTGGCGATCAGGGCGTCGATTTCGGCGTTGCTGGCGTGACCGAGCTTGATCCAGCTCAGGTCGGCGTCGACCAGATCCGATTCGCCCGCCGGGCTGGTCTGATGCCACTTCATTGCATAGAGGCTGCCGGCTGACAGGTTGGACGCGGTGTCGGCGACGTACATGAATAGGCCGACATTGGTGCCGTCGTCGGTGCCGTAAACCGTGCGTTCATCCGGCATCACGTAGGACAGCTCGTGCGCGAAACGACCCATGGCGTAGTGCTTGATCACGCTGTGCGCGCCGCTGGTATCGGTCACG
>JBFFJL010000698.1:0-1153 GCA_041555955.1 Nevskiaceae bacterium | reverse complement strand
TGCAAGGTCGCTATTCGACTCAGCAGGACTGGCTGCGTTACGCCGGTCCATGGCGTGTCGCTGCAGGGCTGGCCGCTGCGGCTTTTGTGCTGGCTGCCGCCAACCACGGTGTGCAAGCGTACCGTCTGGGTGCCGAACTGGAAGCGCAGGACGCCGCGAATCGCCAACGCTATCAGCAGATTTTTCCTGCGGAAACGCGAATCGTCGATCTGTCCGCCCAGCTTGAGCAGCAACTCTCGCGACTCAGCGGCGCACAAAGCGGTCCCGCGTTCGTCAGCCTGTTGAGCGTGCTCGCCGAGGCCGTCGAAACTGTCAAGGGCCTGACCCCCCAGTCAGTGCAGTTCCGCGAGGGCGCGCTCTATGTCAGCCTGGGCGCTGAAAGCCTGCAGGCTCTCGAAAAATTGAAGGCCTGGTTCGAAACCTCACGCCCCGCCAGGATGGAAGTGCAGTCGGCCAATGCCGGTAGTGAAGGCGTGCAAATTCGCATCAAGTTGAGCCCGGCATGAAAGAACAGTTTGCTCGACTCCAGGCCGCATTGCTGCAACTGAATCAGCGTGAGCAAATCGCCGTCGGCGTTGCTGCGATCGCCGTGGCACTGACGCTGGTGTTTCTGCTGATCTGGGACCCGCTGGCACGCGCGCATCGTGATCGCGCTGAAGCGCTTGAACTGGCGCGGGCACAGGCGCAACAGATCGAACGCGCCGCGATGCTGGTCAAGCCCGGAAACTCCGGCGGACGCGCAGCCAATCTGAGCACTTCGCTGCTCACCGCGGTGGATACCACCAGCCGCTCTCCAATCCTGGGCAAAGCGCCATCACGGGTACAGCCTGAGGGCGACCGCGAAGTCAAAGTCTGGCTGGAAGATGTGCCCTTTGCCAACATGCTGCGCTGGCTGGATCAGCTGCAGACCCAATATGCAATCTCCGCCAGCAGCGTAGAAATCGAACGCAGCGATGTCAGCGGACAAGTCAGCGGCCGACTGACCCTGGTCCGGCAATAGTCGCCATGAAAATGCGTTCTCTGCTGCTTGTTGGAATTGCCAGCTTTGTTCTGGCGCTGCTGGTCAAAACACCCGCGGCAATGGTTTACGGCTGGTTTGGTGCCGCATCAGCAGAATCCCAGCTGCGCCTGTTCGGAATCGGCGGCTCGCTCG
>JBFFJL010000697.1:0-1163 GCA_041555955.1 Nevskiaceae bacterium | reverse complement strand
GTCGAACAGATTCTGGTCGAGGGGGGGCGCGCGGTTGGCGTGCGTACGCTGAGTCACCAGGGTGTGGCGCACGAACTGCGGGCGAACGCAGTGCTGTCCAATGCTGACCTGCGCGAAACGCTGGAACGCTTGCTGCCGCAGGAATCCGTACCGAGCGAATGGCAGCAACGCAGTCGCAATTTCGAAATGGCGGCGGCCATCTTCATGACCTGCCTCGGCATTCGCGGCGACATGCGCGAACGCGGCATGAAGACATCCAACTACTGGCAGTTCGACGGTTACGACTTCGAGAGCTTCTACGACACCGCGCACGACATGGTGCCGCGCGGCGCCTACATCACCAGTGCGACCCTGAAAGATCCCAACACGACGCACCACGCGCCTCCGGGCATCAGCAACGTTGAAGCCATGACGGTGCTGTCGGGAAAACCGGAGCACTGGGGGCTGGATCAAGGCAGTGCCGCCGACTGGGATTACAAACGCAATCCGCGCTACCAGGAACTCAAGGCGCGTATCGAGAACGATATGATTGCGCGGGTCGATACCCTGTTTCCGGGCTCGGCCGCGGCCGTGGTGTTTCGTGAATCGGCGTCGCCGCTGTCACATACGCGGTATACCCATGCCACCGACGGCACCGGCTACGGCCTCGCCGCGACACCGCAGCAGTTCTTCCAGCATCGCCCTGGCTATACGGGCCCGCTCCCCGGATTGTTCTTTACCGGAGCCAGCACACGGGCAGGGCACGGCGTGCTGGGCGCCATGCTGTCGGGACAGCGCTGTGCACGCCGAATCGCACGTGAACTGGACACCGCCATTCCCGCGGCATGAAGCAACTGCTGTTGATCTTTCACAGCCAGACCGGAAACACACGCCGGCTGGCTGAAGCGGCGGCTGCGGGCGCGGCCGAGCTGGGGGACGATGTATGCCTGCGCGTCCGCGACGCACGCGCAGCCACGCTCGATGATCTGCTGTGGGCACAGGGCCTGCTGATCGGCACGCCAGAAAATTTCGGTTACATGTCCGGCGCGCTGAAAGACTTCATGGACAGGACCTACTACGCAGCAGAAGGCAAGACCATCGGCCTGCCGTATGCAATCTTTATTAGCTGTGAAAACGACGGTCGTGGCGCGGTCTCGGCCATCGATCGCATTGCCACCGGCTAC
>JBFFJL010000696.1:0-1167 GCA_041555955.1 Nevskiaceae bacterium | reverse complement strand
GCCATCACCGCTCTCCGCTTATCGCTGTTCCCAATACCCACAAACACTGACGCACCCGTGCCGGCAGCACGAGTGCGTCAGCCAGTCGTTCCGACGCTTCACCCTTGGTCGGTTAGTCGGACATGCCCGGATAGAACTGCTTGAACCATTTGCGGAACTGCAGGATCGGACCGTCACCGTCGCACAGCAGCGGCTTCGGCCGGTACTTCTTGTTGTTCCAGACAATGAAATCGACGCTTTCGAAGCCGGCGCTTTCCTCGCCTTCAGCCGCGCCGATCATGTGGTCGACAAGGTGTTTGGCGATCGCAGCCTCCGGCGTGCCTTCCGTATAGTCCTTGTGGCGGAAGCTCATGTTCATCTGGCTCTTTTCGAGCGTGACCGGCTGCGTGTACGAGATCATCGTCGCGGTCACGTCTTTCTGCGTGAAGCGCATGACATTGAGTCCTGGACCGTAAACGTCGCCGACGATGTAGCCCTGGCCGATGTCGAGCTTCATGCGCGGGCCGTCATAGGTCGCCGAGACCGGCGGAATGATCGGGGCGCCATGCAGAAACTTGAGATGCGCCACATCGACGCCGTTCTCGGCGATTTCCTGAATGCAGGTGTCTGCCGTCCACGAGCCGCGACGCGAGCCGGTATAACCGGTCTCATCCTCAAGCTCCGGAATGTAGGGCAGCTCCCAGCTCGGCGCTTCGCATTCCGGATGGAACCAGGCCCACATCATTCCGTATTTGTCGACCATCGGCAGCGCACGCAGAATGGCCTGCTTCTTGGTGATCGGCGGCGTGACTTTGGCGTAGGGAATGTTCTTGCACCAGCCTTCACGGTTATATTCCCAATGATGGAACGGGCACCGCAGGTTTTCACCAACGACGCTGCCGCCGTGCCCCATATGCGCACCCAGATGCGGGCAGTAGGGGTCGGTCATGCCGGGCTGGCCGGATTCGGTGCGGAACAGCACCCATTCCTGATCGAAAAGTACGACGTTACGAAGCTCGCCGGGCTTCAGCGAGTCCGAGAAGTCGACGAAGAACCAGCCGCTCGGGATCGGGAACGGGCAGCGCTCCAGCTGTTTGGATTCGAGCAGCAGCTCGCGATTGAAATCGTTCATTGACGCGGGTCTCCTTCGGCTGGCCGCCGATGAACCGAGGTAAATTGGGATGCGGT
>JBFFJL010000695.1:0-1175 GCA_041555955.1 Nevskiaceae bacterium | reverse complement strand
TGACGGCGTCGGCCACCACCGAGAAATCCGCTTCCGGCCAGGCACGGTGCAGATCCCAGGCCGAGCGCATCGGGCAGACCACGTCATAGCGGCCCTGCACGATCACGCCGGGGATATCGCGGATCTTGTAGATGTTGTCGAGCAGGAAGCTGTCCGACTCGAAGAAGCCCTTGTTGATGAAGTAGTGGCACTCGATGCGCGCAAAGGCTTCGGCGAAACGGTCTTCACCAAAGCGCGCCGCCATGTCCGGGCTCGGAAACAATTTGCTGGTCGAGCCTTCCCATATGCTCCAGGCCTTCGCCGCGGCACTGCGCACCGCCGGGTCCGGGCTGGTCAGGCGCTTGTAGTAGGCCTTGACGTAATCCCCCCGCTCTTCGGCCGGAATGGCCGCTTCGTAGTGCGCCCAGGCATCCGGATAGATCCAGCTCGCCCCTTCCTGATAGAACCAGCGGATCTCGGCTTCGCGCAACAGGAAGATGCCGCGCAGAATCAGCGCAGCACAACGACGCGGATGCGTCACCGCATAGGTCAGCGCCAGCGTCGATCCCCACGAGCCCCCAAAGACGACCCAGCGCTGGATGCCCAGCAGCTCGCGGACCTTTTCCATATCCGCAACCAGATCCCAGGTCGTGTTCTCACGCAGCTCGGCATGCGGCGTCGAGCGACCGCAACCGCGCTGATCGAACAGTACGATGCGGTACTTTTCCGGATTGAAGAACTGGCGATGCCAGGGCTCGACGCCGCCACCGGGGCCACCATGGACAAACACCACCGGAGTCCCCTCGGGGTTGCCACATTCCTCGACATACAGCTCGTGCAGCTCAGACACCCGCAGGCGCTGCACGCGGAACGGTTCAATGCTGGGAAATGGCTGGACCATGGTTGCCTCGGCTGCGGAGCAGGAGTGACGGGCCGGTAGAGTACCAATCCAGCCAACGCCGTACCGACAGACACGCTGGGCGCCTGCCATCTGACCTCGAATCAGAATCAGGCAGCGGGTCCGATCTCGACGCTCAAACCTTCCAGCGCTTCGCTGATTTCGATCTGGCAGGACAGACGCGAGTTCGGCCGCAGCTCGACCACTTCCCCCAGCGCCTCAAGCATCATGGCCTCGTCTTCGCTCTTGGGCGGAAGGCGATCGACCCAGGCCGCATCAACGTAGACATGGCAGGTCC
>JBFFJL010000694.1:0-1210 GCA_041555955.1 Nevskiaceae bacterium | reverse complement strand
GGTCGAAGTGGAGTTGCAGGGTGAAGACACCGACCTGGACAAGAATCTGGTCGAGGCACTGGCCGATCCGCTGGTGCACATGGTGCGTAACAGCGTCGATCACGGGATCGAAATGCCCGAGGAGCGCATGCGTCGCGGCAAGCCTGCGGCTGGACACCTGACGTTGTCGGCGCAGCAAGAGGGTGATCATATTCTGATCACTGTGCGTGACGACGGTGCCGGCATTGATGCCGAGCGCGTGCGCAGCAAGGCGGTCGAGAAAGGCTTGCTGGGTGCTGCAGAGGCGGCGCAGTTGAGTCAAGATGAATGTCTGCAGCTGGTGTTCCAGCCGGGTTTCTCGACCAAGGAAGAAGTGTCCGATCTGTCCGGCCGTGGCGTCGGCATGGACGTGGTGATGTCGCGAATCAAATCGCTCAACGGCAGCGTTCGCATCGAGTCGCGAATCGGCTTCGGCAGTTCGGTGCATATCCGTGTGCCGCTGACCCTGGCGATTCTGTCGGCGCTGATGGTGCGTGCGGAGGGACGCAAATTTGCACTGCCGCTGGCGCCGGTGCAGGACGTGTTCGAGCTACGGCCGGACCAAATCAGCAAGCTGGATCGCTGGGATGTGGTGCTGACGCGGCGCGATACGCTGCGCCTGATTTACCTGGATCCGTGGTTGGCGACTGAATCTACCCAAGAGCTGCGTCATGTTGTTGTGGCCCAGGTCGGAGAGGATCGCTACGGTTTCGTTGTGCGCGAAGTGCTGGGGCGCGAGGAAATCGTGATCAAACCGCTGGGCAGCACGCTGCGGGGAACCCCGGGTGTGGCTGCGGCGACGGTGCTGCCTGACGGTCGCGTTGCACTGATTCTGGAGTTCCCGGGGCTGGTCGACGCCTATCGGCGGGTCCTGGTGCGTGCCGGATCGGTTCCGGTACGGCGGCTGGAAGCAGCGAATGGATAAGCTGTCCGTCATCGGCGTGGTGCTTGCACTGTTTGCCATCGTCGGCGGCAGCATTCTCAAGGGCGCCGGCGTCGGCGGTCTGGTCAATCCGGCGGCGTTCGTCATCGTGCTGATCGGCACCCTGGCAGCGATCATGCTGCATACGCCGGTCAGCACCTTCAAGCACGCCATGAAGATCGTGCGCTGGACCTTCAAGCCGCCGCAGCACGGTGCGCAGGGCTTGATCGAGCGCATCGTCGAGTGGAGCGGGATCGCGCGCAAGCAGGG
>JBFFJL010000693.1:0-1245 GCA_041555955.1 Nevskiaceae bacterium | reverse complement strand
GCCTGAAGGCGGTCTTTTTTTTGCGCCCCGTTCGTTGCCCGGTCCGGCGAGTAGCCGGACCCGAGCCAGCACCACCGGGCGCGGCGATCGGCGAGCGCTATGCGGAAGGTCTGAAACCGCCCTCACACCACGGGATCAGTGCGTCGCCGGCAGGCTGCTTTCTGTAGTGCCCCGCTTGGCTTCACGGATGACGCGATGCGGCGGAAACACGCAGGCGAACGTACTACCGACACCGACTTCGCTGTCCACGTCCAGCTGCGCATCGAATGTATCCAATGCGTGCTTGACGATCGACAGCCCCAGACCTGTACCGCCACTGGCGCGAGAACGCCCCACGTCGACGCGATAGAACCGCTCAGTGATCCGCGGAATATCCTGCGGCGAAATGCCGATTCCGGTGTCTTCCACGGTGAACCGCGCACCCTCCGCTGTTTCGTGCCAGCTGACGCGGATTGCTCCACCGGTTGGTGTGTAACGCACCGCGTTGGTCAACAGATTCTGGAAAATGCTGTGCAACGCTGCTTCAGGGCCCGTCAACTGAAGCCCGTCGTCAATCTCAAGCTCGAAACGATGCTGCCCTTTCGACACGGTCCGCGCTTCCTCCACCGAGCGGCGGATCAAGCCCGCTGCATCCAGCTTCTCATTGCGCGCCTGGGCACGGCCGGCTTCAAGCCGCGCCAGCTTGAGCATGTCGTTGACCAACGACTCCATCCGTAACGACTGATTACGCATCTCCGACAAAGGTGCGGCCCAGGGCGCCAATACCCCATTGTCCTGTGCATCCATCTCCATCATGTCCAGATAACCGCGCAGGACGGTCAGCGGTGTACGCAACTCATGGGACGCATTGGCCACAAAGTCGCGTCGCGCCGCTTCCAGCAGCTGACGTTCAGACACATCGCGTGCGATCAGAAGGCGCTGATTATTGCCATACGGGATGACCCGTAGCAGCAGGGTTTTGCTGTTGTTGACCGGCGATGGCACCTCGACCTCGGTGTCGAACTGTGCCTGTTCAAAATAGGCCGTGAACGCCGGGTGTCGGATCAGGTTCGGTACGCGAATCCCGATGTCCTGTGGTACCCGCAGGCCAAGCAGCGTTCGCGCCGCCGTATTGAACCAGGAGATCTCTCCGCGGGGGCCCAGCACAACGGCGCCATCTGGCAGGGCCGCGGTTGACGCCTGAAACTGTGCCAGAATCGCGGCAAGCTTCTTCTTCTTCTTGCGGTTCTTGCGCTGCAGATCCAG
>JBFFJL010000692.1:0-1252 GCA_041555955.1 Nevskiaceae bacterium | reverse complement strand
GTGCTGATCGACTGCGGCCTGATTCAGGGCAGCGACGATGAGGACGCACTCAACGCTGCGCCGTTTGCATTTGATATCGCAGAGCTGGACGCAGTGATCCTGACTCACGCGCATCTCGATCATTCCGGACGACTGCCGTTGCTGCACAAGGCCGGCTATCGCGGCCCGATCTTCACGCATCGCGCCAGCCGCGACCTGTGCAGGATCATGCTGCGCGACGCCGCCTACCTGAACGAAATGGACGCCCGGCTGCAGTCGCGCAAGCGCGTGCGTCGCGGCGAAGCGCCCGTCGCCCCGCTCTACACGCAACAGGATGCGTCCGAGACCCTGAAGCAATTTCGCGGCGTTCGCTACGAGGAGCCCGTCACCGTGGCGCCCGGTGTGGTCGCGCATTTTCGCGATGCCGGACATATTCTTGGCGCCGCGTTTGTCGAGCTGACCGTCGGCAGCGGCCAAGAACAGCGCCGCATCACGTTCAGCGGCGATCTCGGCAACGGCACCTCGCCGCTGATGCGTGCGCCGGAGCGCCCGCAGGCCACCGACCTGATGCTGCTCGAGAGCACGTACGGAGACCGCATCCACCCAGCGTGGACGCGCACCGTCGAACATCTGCACGAAGTACTGGATCAGGCCGACGCCGATGGTGGCATCGTGCTGATTCCTTCGTTTGCGGTGGGCAGGACTCAGGAGATTCTGCTGCTGCTGCACCAGCATTACCGGGATTGGGATCTCGATCGCTGGCGCGTGCATCTGGATGGCCCGCTGGGCGTGCAGGCCACTTCGATTTATGCGCACCATGCCAGTCTGCTCGGTCCGGAGGCGACCGACTTTGCGGCGCAACAGTTCCGGCTACCCAACATGCAGTTTGCGCGCACCCCCGGTCAGTCACAGCAGCTGAACAATGCCAAGGGCGGAACCCTGATCATTGCCGGCGCAGGCATGTGCAGTGGCGGTCGCATCCGGCATCACCTGAAACATCACCTGTGGAAACCCAATACGCATGTACTGATGGTGGGCTACCAGGCTTATGGAACCTTGGGGCGGCGCCTTCAGGATGGTGCGCAGACCGTGTCGCTGTGGGGTGAAACGATACGCGTCGAAGCCAAGATTCATACGATTCATGGCCTGTCGGCCCATGCCGATGCCAACACGTTGCTGCATTGGTATCGACAGTGCCCCAACCGGCCGCCTGTCGCATTGGTGCACGGCGAGCCGCAGGCTCAGGAAGCCCTGGCGGGAACGTTGGAAAGTC
>JBFFJL010000691.1:0-1269 GCA_041555955.1 Nevskiaceae bacterium | reverse complement strand
TTGATGCTGCCGCCTTCATGCTTCTGCGCTTCGGGAATGCTCTCGCGCAGCCGCCACAGTGCCGCCGCCTGCGCCTGTGATTCCGCAATCACCGCGTCGCTGATCTCGCCGGCATCGAGCGCTTCTTCCAGCACGGCGTCAAACAAGGGACGCAGCTCACCGACACGACGGCCGCCGCTGAGCTCGAGCAGCACCACCCATGGCGGCGCGGGATCGAACGGCGCGCGGCAGTCCGGGATATGCCGCGCCGTGAACGCCACGCTGGTCGCCGACATCAGCTCGCAGGCACTGACCCGGCCATCGCTGGCATCCTGCATACGCCCGAGCACGGCCAGTGCCTGCTCGACGCTGTCCACCGCGACCAGCGCGGTCTGCACGTCGCCCGGCTGCGGAAACAGCCGTAGCACCGCCGCGGTGATGATGCCCAGCGTGCCCTCGGAACCGATGAATAGATCGCGCAGGTCGTAGCCGGTGTTGTCCTTCTTCAGTGAAGACAGACCATCCCAGACATCGCCGTTGGCGAGCACCACTTCCAGGCCCAGCGCCAGATCGCGCGCAATGCCGTAGCGCAGCGCGTTGGTGCCGCCGGCATTGGTCGCCAGATTGCCGCCGATCTGGCAGCTGCCCTCCGCCGCCAGACTCAACGGAAACAACAGACCGGCATCGGCAGCCGCCTGCTGGATCTCGGCGAGGATGCAGCCGGCCTCGACGGTGATCGTGCGGTTGACCGCATCCAGCGCGCGCAGCTGCCGCATGCGGCGCAGACTCAGGATGAGCTGATTGCCCGCCGCCACCGCACCGCCGCACAGCCCGGTGTTGCCGCCCTGCGGCACCACGCCGATGCCGGCGTCGTTGCACAGCGCCAGCACCTGAGACACTTCAGCCGTACTCGAGGGGCTGACCACCGCTGCAGCCGCGCCGCGATACAGGCCGCGCTGCTCATCCAGATACGGCGCCATTGCCGCCGCAGCATCGATCCAGCCGCTGGCGCCGACGATGTCGCGAATCTGCTCAAGGACCTGCTTCATGCGGCACAGTCTGAATCAAGCCGTCGGAGCACGCCACGCATCGCGACGCGTCGGGCGCGATTCAGACCACTTCGCCTGCAGCGTGACCCGAGGCCCAGGCCCACTGAAAGTTGAAGCCGCCGAGATGGCCGGTGACGTCGACCACCTCTCCGACGAAGTACAGCCCTTTCTGCAGCCGCGACTCCATCGTCTTCGACGACAGGCCGTTGGTGTCGATGCCACCCAGGGTCACTTCGGCGGT
>JBFFJL010000690.1:0-1298 GCA_041555955.1 Nevskiaceae bacterium | reverse complement strand
CTGTCGAAGCCGGCGCTGGCGTCCGAAGCCACTCAACCGGAATTCCCGCCATGTCCCGTTTCAAAGCCCTGCGCGTTCATTCACTCGACAAGACCACAACGGCCCGCTTCGAGACCTTGACAGTCGACGACCTGTCATCCGGCAATGTGGTGGTGCGGGTGATCTGGTCGGACATCAACTACAAGGACGCGCTGGCCGTCACCGGCAAGGGCCGTATCCTGAAGGGCTATCCCAAGGTGCCAGGCATCGATCTGGCCGGTATCGTCGAGTCCAGCGCCGATGCGCGCTACGCTCCGGGCGATCGGGTGCTGGTCACCGGCTGCAATATCGGCGAAGCACTGGATGGGGGCTACGCCGAAATGGCGCGCGTGCCGGCCAGCATCCTGGTGCCATTGCCGGATGGACTCAGCCTGCGCGAGGCGATGGTTCTGGGTACCGCCGGCTTTACTGCGGCGCTGGCGCTGCGCCGCATGCTGGAAAACCATCAGATCCCGGAGATGGGGCCGATCGCGGTCACTGGCCCCACCGGCGGGGTCGGCTCGGTCGCGATTGAGCTGTTCAAGCGCGCCGGTTTCACCGTGCACGCGATCACCGGCAAGGCCGGTGCCGCGGATGCCTATCTGAAATCGTTGGGCGCCGACGAGATTGTGTCGCGGCAGTCATTGAATCTGGGTACACGCCCGCTGGAATCGGCGCTTTGGGGTGGTGCGGTCGACAATCTGGGCGGTGAGACGCTGGCGTGGCTGACGCGGACCACGCGGCCCTGGGGCAACATCGCCAGCATCGGTCTGGCTCAGTCACACGAGCTGAACACCACGGTGATGCCGTTCATCCTGCGCGGTGTGTCGGTGCTGGGCATCCATTCGGTCGAGTGCCCGCGCCGCTGGCGCGAGGAAATCTGGAAGCATCTGGCGACTGATCTGAAGCCGGCGTCGTTCGAGCGGCTGGTCGCGCGCGAAGTAAGCCTCGATCAGGTGCCGGCCGCCTGCGAGGATCTGATTGCCGGTACCGTGACTGGGCGGACCCTGGTGCACGTATCGGACGAGTAAGCGCCGCGTGCCGCCGTTCGCTGGATGAACCGCGGCGCCAGCCCGATCAGTTCCGCTTGTCGGAATGGCTGCGTTATCCGATCCAGATCCCGCCGCACTTGCCGCTATCGACCTTTACCGGGGTTGGTTTCGCGGCAGGGATTGCGTATGGGCAGGATGATCGGCCGGTTTGAAGTGGTGCGGCCCCTGGGCCGCGGCGCGCACGGGGCCGTGTTCCTTGCGCGTGACCCCCAGGTCGATCGCGTGGTG
>JBFFJL010000689.1:0-1304 GCA_041555955.1 Nevskiaceae bacterium | reverse complement strand
GACAAGATTCCGGGATAAAAGGCCGGTTGCGCAGACGTTCGAATGCGTCGTTCGAATTCCACACGGACACAAAAAAAGCGGCCCAAACTGCAGGCCGCCATCCCCCTTCCCCTACCCCCAACACTGGTTTCTTATGTCGACGCAGCCCCCCCGGACTGACGTGCGGCAACCGCACCAGGCCCCATCGGAATCGCCATGCGGCGATAGACATCCGACAGCAACCACAGCGGTCCGACCAGCAAAAACTGCAAATCCTTGAAGAACGAAGGGCGTGCGCCCTCCACATAATGGCCGACGAACTGGCCGATCCAGGCCAGCACAAACAGGCTGACCGCCCAGATCAGCATCTGACCGCCCACCACCGCTTCCAATGCCAGCACACCCGCGTAGCCCGCGCCGAAAATCAGCGCCATGCCAATGCCCAACTGCCACGACAGACGGACGTAGTACGCCAGCACCAGGACACCGACAACGGTGGCAACATTGACTACGTCAGACCCCACCGGAATCAGCTTCAGCGCACACGCAATCGAGAACACGATGGGTGGGATGCAAATCCAGTGCAGCAGCTTGTTGGTGGGGTTGCGGTGGCTTTCCGAATACTCGTTGAGCCAGTCCCTGAGCGTTTTCATGATCCTCCAGCGCGACGAATTCTTATGGAACAGGTTCGTGAGTCTGGCAGTATGCACACTCAACCGCGCTTGAGCCCATAGTAAAAAGCGCTTAAAACCATCACGATGCCAACGCCAATCGCAGCAGAAACACTCGACCCCCTCGATCCTGTCATTGCACGCCTGTACCGCTTTGCGCTCTCGGTAACAGCGGAAGACTATCGCGGCTGGGCCCTGCAGCAGCTGCAATCGCTGATTCCGCACGACGGGGCGCTGTGGGGCAGCGGCAGCGCGGCACGCTTGAAGTTTCACACCGTGACGGTGACCGGACTGCCCCCGGAGTTTCCACAAACGCTGGAGGCCACCTCCAAGATCAACCCGATCGTGCCGGAAATCCTGAAACGCCTGGATACGCCGGTGGACATGACCAGCGTAATGCCGGATGCGCAGTTCTTTGCTTCTGATCTGTATCGCAAGTCGTTTGCGCCGTACGGCATCAGCCGCATCCTTTCAACCGGCCACCTGGACCCGCGCACCGGGATGTATTCCTTGTTGACGCTGTACCGCAAGCGAGCGGCCCGTGTGCTTTTGCAGAACGGCTTCAATGAACGCTTTTTGTGCGCGGCTGGCCGGGTCGTCTGTATCCACCGCGGCACCGCTCATCGTCATCGGCACGGCCACAATGGCACCGAG
>JBFFJL010000688.1:0-1307 GCA_041555955.1 Nevskiaceae bacterium | reverse complement strand
TACGTGCGGAAGTGGCGCAAGCAGGAGATACAGCGTCTGATATGCGACGTCGGCAGCAACTCAGGGATGCTCAACAGCTACTCGCCCGGTAACAAATCCCGTGAGGCAATCGGTAACGAAGTTACGTGAGGCAACACGACACATCGACGTATTGTCGAGCGGCCTTAACGCAACCTATGGGGAACCGCTGTCACATCCGGAAACGCTCGATCATCTCGATCAGATCTACAGACACGCATCGCAGCTCACGCAACTACTGTCCCGCGCCCAGAAGTTGGACTACGGCGTCTTGACGCTGTTCTCCGCCGAAGAGCTGGTGGATCTGCAGCCGGAAGAGCAGGAAACCGAAGACGGAAAGCCATGGCGACACCTTGGCGCGCTCGACCACGACACTTGGGTCGCGATACGCCGCGCCCCCTGGATGCCGCGGTATTCAGATGCCCTGACACGGCTCGCTCGGGCTGCAGCAAAACACAAGGCAGCAATTGCAAGCAGCGCAGTCGTAGGCCCTTCCAAACGCAGCGAAGGTACTGCCAGAGAAATCCAGCGCGCATTCATCAGAGCAATCAGATATACCCACCTGAAGCTTTTGGACCGTGATCCGTCCAATCCCTGGGTCGCGACCAGCGCCAATCTGCTCGCATTCTCTGACGAGGAACTTGATGCGGAAATCGTCAGGGCCATCGTCAAAAGCAGCGGCGCTAAAGGGCGAAAAAAGTCGAGTTAGCACCGTTAGCAGCTGCACGTCGTGCCCCTAAGGTTCAACTCGTCATCCGAAACGAACCCAGGAGCACCCCAAATGGCCGACAACATCCTGAGACTGCGTGACGTCAAAGCACGCACGGGCCTCAGCAGGAGCAGTATCTACGCATTCATCGCAGCGAGCACATTCCCGGCACCTGTGAAACTCAGTGCACGCAGCGTTGGTTGGATTGAGCGCGAGGTCGATGCCTGGATCGAGTTGCGCATCCGCACCTGCAGAGGCCAATCCAGCTAGTCCCGGCCGGAATTCTTTCAATGGCCAGAACGCTAAAGAAATCGAAAGGGCGCAGCGAGGGGTGGAGTTTTGACGCCCTCCCCCGGGCTTGCGTTGAACATTCGAACTACATCTCGCTGCCCGTGCATGCTAAGGCTCTGCTCATCGAGATGGTTCATCAGTACCGCGGAGGGAACAACGGCGACTTGAGCGCGACATGGAACCAAATGGCAAAGCGCGGCTGGAAATCTCGTGACACGCTGGGCAAGGCGCTCACAGCGCTCGAAGATCGCGGATGACTCGTGAGAGCCCGGCAAGGGGGCAAGAATTT
>JBFFJL010000687.1:0-1319 GCA_041555955.1 Nevskiaceae bacterium | reverse complement strand
TTGGTCAATCGCAATGACGACGCCATCGACGCGGTGCTGATCAACGGCAAGCTCGCTTACGATCGCGAGCAGGGCTATGCCGAGGATCTGGGCAAGGCCACCGGCTATGGTCGGTTCCTGCCGGCACGTCCGGATGCGGACGACGCGCGCAGCATGCAACCGGCCGGCCAGTCCGCAATTTGAGCGCCAGGATCACCGGCGCCCGCGGCTGCTTCGACAGCATGCTGGCCCGGCAAAGACTCGCGCCCGGGCTGCAAGCGCCCCGCAAGGGGGACACGCGTGACTGAACTGCTGCCCGCCTGGCGCGATCTGGCACTGGGCGGATTCATCCTGCTGGCCTATACCACTGAGGCCATGACCGGTTTCGGCAGCATCGTCATCGCGCTGTCGCTCGGCGCGTTGATTCTGCCGATCGATCAGGTGCAGACCATTCTGGTGCCACTGAATATCTGCATGACCGGCTTTCTGAGCTGGCGTCATTGGCGTCACATCGATTGGCCTCTGCTGAGGCGTCTGATCATGCCGTTCATGGTGGTCGGCACAGTGCTTGGCGCCTGGGTGCAGCCGGTTCTCGGTGGTCCGCTGTTGAAGGCCAGCTTCGCCGTGCTGGTCCTGTGGTTCGTACTGCGCGAATTGCGCCGCGCCGCGAGCGGACGTCCGGCGACGCCGAAACCCGGCTGGTGGAGTCGCGGCATCGTCCTCGGCGCCGGCGTGACTCATGGCCTGTTCGCCTCCGGCGGTCCGCTGCTGGTGTACGGACTCGCCGGCATGCGCATGGACAAAGCGCGCTTCCGCGCGACCCTGATTCTGGTCTGGTTCTCTCTGAACAGCCTGCTGACGATGCTGTACCTCCAGCAGGGCCGGCTGCAGCCGCTGACGCTTCACGTGCTGGCCTATCTGCCGTTGATCCCGCTCGGCGTCATTCTCGGAGAGTGGCTGCACCACCGGGTCGATGATGCGTCGTTTCGCCTGTGGATCTATCGCGTACTCGCGTTTTCGGCAGCAGCTTTGTTGCTGGCCAGCCTGGCGCAGTGGAGTTGAGCTGCACGCCGTTGGCGGGCCAGGCGCGCAGTGGTTTCGATGACATTCAGTCAGCCGGCGGCGCGTGCGGGCGATCGATATCGAATACGAGCACGTCAACTGCGGGACGCCACGACGCGGTCTGGTCCGCCGTCGTGCGGCGACGCAGGTGCATGCCGATTTTGGTCGCGACGCCGATCGATGCAGTGTTGTCCGGGTCGATCACCGCTGAGACCACATCCAGGCCCAGTTCGGTCCAGGCGTGGTCAACGATCGCGGCCGCCGCTTCGCTGGCGTAG
>JBFFJL010000686.1:0-1339 GCA_041555955.1 Nevskiaceae bacterium | reverse complement strand
GACTTTGGCAGTGACCGGTGTGCGGCCACGACACTTCCGCCGGCAGGTGCTTGCCCAATGAAGCTGATCCGCGGCCTGCAAAACTTTCCACACGCTGGAATCAACTCCGCGTCCGGCTGCGTGCTGACCATCGGCAATTTTGATGGGGTCCATCGAGGGCATCAGGCGCTGCTGAACCGAACTGTCGCCCTTGCTGAGCGTTACGGTGTTCCGGCCACCGTTCTCAGTTTTGAGCCAACGCCGCGGGAGTACTTCAGCGGTGAGCGCGCGCCTGCGCGGGTCAGCAATCTGTGCACCAAGTTGCTCGACCTGGGGAGTCTTGGGGTTGAACAGGTCGTGTTGCAGCGTTTCGGCAGCGCGTTTGCGCAGCTTGAAGCGACCGTGTTCGTCCGCGAAATTCTGGCGAATCAGCTGCGCGTGCGCGCGATCGTCATCGGCGACGATTTCCGGTTTGGCGCCCGTCGCGCGGGTGACCTGGAGATGCTGCGCAGCGAAGGCCTGCGCCTGGGGTATGAAGTCGATGGTATCGCCAGCGTCTGCGCCGAGGGTCAGCGCTGCAGCTCGACCGCGCTCAGGGATGCGCTGGCTGTGCCCGATCTGGCGCATTGCGAGGCGTTGCTGGGACGTCCGTACCGGATCGTCGGTCGCGTGCGTGGCGGCCTGCGGCTGGGCAGGACCTTGGGCATGCCTACCGCCAACGTCGGTCTGCGCCGGCAGCCGGCGCTGCGCCTGGGCGTCTACGCCGTCGAGGCGCGAACGCTGGACCGGCATGGCGTGGGTGGGGCATTTCTGCCCGGCGTGGCCAATCTGGGTGTGCGCCCGACGCTGGGGCTGACCCGCTGTCTGCTGGAAACCCATCTGATCAATCACAGCGAAGACCTGTACGGCAGCTTGCTGGAAGTGCGGTTTCGGCAGTTTCTGCGGCCTGAGCAGCGGTTTGATGATCTCGCAGCTCTGTCGGCTCAGATGCAGCGCGACAAGCACGAGGCGGAAGTCTTTTTTGCCAGCAAAAGCACCGGACCCGCATAATTCGAGGGTTGTGCATGGATCGAACCGCGGAACCGGCGCTGCGTCGCCGCCCACGACGGATCGACCTCAATTTTGAAGAACACTGCTGCCGGGTCAGACTCCGCTGTGACCGACTACAAATCGACCATCAATCTTCCGCAAACCGAATTCCCGATGCAGGCCGGCCTGGCCAAGCGCGAACCGGAAATGCTCGCACGCTGGCGGCAGCAGGATCTGTACGCCACTGTGCAGTCAGAAACCCGAGAGCGGGCGCCGTTCTGGTTCATCGATGGCCCGCCGTATGCCAATGGCGATATTCATATCGGGCATG
>JBFFJL010000685.1:0-1349 GCA_041555955.1 Nevskiaceae bacterium | reverse complement strand
GCCGGCTGCGCATTGTATCGGCTCGCGCCGGACGACCAAATTCAGTCATCCACCACTTCGATATCCGGAAATTCGGGGGCCTGCACACCGTAGGCCAGGCGCGCGGCCGCCAGACGCGCGATGGCACGGTATCGCTGCGCGCTGTCGGAGTCCGGCTCGGCCACGACCGTGGGGCAGCCGCTGTCGGCCTGCTCACGGATGCGCAGTTCCAGCGGCAGTTGCCCCAGCAGCTCGGTGCCGTACTGCGCGGCCAGACGTGCGCCACCGCCTTCGCCGAAGATCGCTTCGTGGTGACCGCAGTTCGAGCAGGTGTGCCACGCCATGTTCTCGACCACGCCGAGCACCGGCACTTCCACCTTGCGGAACATTTGCAGGCCCTTGCGCGCATCCAGCAGCGCGATGTCCTGCGGCGTAGTGACGATGACGGCACCGCTAACCGGAATCCGCTGCGACAGCGACAGCTGGATGTCGCCGGTGCCAGGCGGCAGATCGACGATCAGATAGTCGAGGTTGTCCCATGCGGTTTCGCCGAGCAGCTGTGCCAGCGCCTGCGTGACCATCGGCCCACGCCAGATCATCGGCTGGTCGTCATCGACCAGAAATCCGATGCTCATCGCCTGCAGCCCATGCGCGCGGATCGGCGCCATGCGCTTGCCGTCGGTCGACACCGGCCGCTCGGAGGTGCCGAGCATGCGCGGCTGACTCGGGCCATAAATATCGGCGTCGAGGATGCCGACGCGGGCACCTTCGGCCACCAGCGCCAATGCCAGGTTCACCGCGACCGTCGACTTGCCGACCCCACCCTTGCCGCTGGCCACTGCAATGATGTTGCGAATCCCCGGCAGGGTCTGCAGCGTCTTCTGCACCGTGTGTTCGGTGATCTTCCAGTCGACCGTGACCTGTGCCTCGATCCCGAGTTGCTCACGCAGGACAGCACACACCGCGGCGATCAGCGTCTCTCGATAGCCAGCCGCAGGAAAGCCCAGCTCGATGTCGATCTGCGCGCCGTCAGCAGCCGGCTCCGCCCGGCGCACCGCCCCGGCCGTCACCAGGCCTTGTCCGATCAGGGGGTCAACGTAGCCGTCCAGCGCGGCAAGCAGCGTTTCGCGAGTAACCGCCATGGCAATCCGAGTTCAGGTGGGAGCGAGCGGCAAAGTCTATCACCAGCTCCAGGCCCGCCTTCGGTGAAAACCGTCGAGATTCGTTCAGATCGATGGCCAAAAAAGAGGCGGGCCTCGGCCCGCCTCGATCAACTCAGCTGGCTGTTGCCAGATCCTCAGTGCTCGACATACAGCAGCGCGTTCGGCGAACCGCTACCAATGCCGCTGAGCTTGCCCAGCGCGGCGCCG
>JBFFJL010000684.1:0-1355 GCA_041555955.1 Nevskiaceae bacterium | reverse complement strand
CCCGAAGTGGCCGTCGGTCCCGCTGACTGCAGGCGCCGACCTCTGGTCGGGGTTACAAACTGTTTCGTCGGTCTCCTACAGGCAAAACCTGACGCAACCGCTAGTCTGCGGGTCATTGCTTGAGGAGACCGACGCATGTTTGGACTCGGAACACGACAGTCCGCCACGGCGAAACGGATGGCACACGCGCATCATGCCGACGTCGTGATTTATGCCGCTGCCGCACATTTGCACGATGCTCGTTTGGACGCTGCGCTGTCGGCAGCGCTGCCGGAAAATACCGCACATGAAATCCGCGGCGCCTCCGACCTGCGCACTGACATGCGTGCACCGGCGGCCGAATTCATCGTCAGTCTGCTGGTGGAGCCGGCAGCGCTTGACCCGCTGGCCGATGCGGTGCTGGATGCCCGCCGCGCAGGCCGCGCAACCACGCTGATCGTGGCCATCAGCCCACGTCAGCTCGCAGATCTGGGCAAGTGGCTGGATCGTCGCGCAAGCGACGGCAAGCTCGGCGGCCTGCGGCTGCTGCTCGGCGACACTCCGGAAGCGGTGCTGGCCGACCTGCCACATCGTCTGGGCGCCGCCGCGGACAATAATGTCATCCGGATGCCGATCTCGGCCGAAGTCGACAATTCTGCGTTCCGAAACTTCTTCACCTTCAGCCCGCAGCTGATCTCGACCGTCGAACGCATCCGCGCCTTCGCCCAGAACGGCGTGCATCGCACTTATCTGCTGGGTGGCCCGGGCAGCGGCAAGACCTCGCTGGCGTATTACTACTTCCTGTCGCGCAAGCGCGGGCGCTTTGTCTCGGTCAACCTTGCTGCGGAGAACACCGGCGACAAGGCTGCGGTCAAATCGCTGCTGTGCGGCCACGTATCCGGCGCGTTTCCGGGGGCCGGCGCTCGTACCGGTGCCTTTACGCACGCTCGTGACGGCGTCTGCTTCATTGATGAAAGTCACGGCATCACCGGCCCGGTGATGGAAGTGCTGATGGAGGCATTCGACAGCGGCCAGTATCTGCCGTTTGGCGCATCGGCCAAGCAGCCGCTGGAGTGTGCGATAGTGTTTGCGACCAATCGCAGCTGGCAGCAGCTGCAGAGCTCGGTCAACATAGATGAATTCACCCGTCTTGGTGCGTCGACCGTCGTCGTTCCGGAGCTGCATACGCGCGAGGAAGACATGATTGCGGTGGTCGCAACCACTCTGGCGCGGCTGTCAGCGCGTTGCACCACCTGGGAACCGGTGCAGGGCATCAGCGAATCCGGCTGGGCCATGCTGCGGCAGTGCCGATGGCACGGCAACATCCGCGCACTGGTGCGTGTGCTCGAAGCAGCCTTCGTCGACTGTGCCGCGAT
>JBFFJL010000683.1:0-1363 GCA_041555955.1 Nevskiaceae bacterium | reverse complement strand
TTACGATCAGATACCAGCTCGTCACCGACGCCAGCAGCATCAGAACCAGAATCGTTCTGGCGACAACGTCGGCCTGGCCGAAGAAGTGATCGAATCCGAGTGCTTGCGTAGCTTCCATGGGAGTGACCTTCAGCGCTGTTGCTTCAATTCAAAAGTGATCGGGACCCTGACCCAGGCAGCGACCACACGATCCCCCTGCCTGGCCGGCACGAAACGCCAACG
The DNA here is from genome assembly GCA_041555955.1 of Nevskiaceae bacterium. Classification (GTDB taxonomy): domain Bacteria; phylum Pseudomonadota; class Gammaproteobacteria; order Nevskiales; family Nevskiaceae; genus Solimonas. The sequence continues at coordinate 1,141 of JBFFJL010000683.1, read as the reverse complement.
CCGCCGCACGACGTCGACCGCGGCCTCGTCGAGCCGCAGGTAACCGCTGCTGCTTTGCACGCTGACCTCGCCCGCGCGGCCGTCAAGGCCGACGCGCACCATCAGCATCACCGTGCCGTGCTCGCGCGCACGGATCGATGCGCGCGGGTAATGCGGGCCCGGATTGTTGAGGTAGGCCGCAACGAAGTTCGGCGGCACGATGGCTGGCGTCGCCGAGGATGCCGGCGCAAGCGTGGGGACCGACGGCAACTCGGCTTCGGCCTGCAGCGCTTCGTCCTGCACCGTGTCAGGGACCTGGAGGACTTGAGTGACCTGCTCCTGCTGCGTCGCAATGACCTTCGGTCGCGGTTTGGGCTTGATCGGCCTGGGCTTGATCATCGGAGGTGCCGGTGTCGCTTGCATGACTTCAGGCGCCTGCGCAACGAACGTCACCCGCATCGTCGGCCCCAGAGGCAGCAGCTCCACCTTGCGCGCGTCGGACCAAGACCCCAGCGCGGCGAGATGCACCCCGGCGATCGCGGCGAACGCCAGCAGGCGTCGCCAGTCGACGATCTGCGGCGCGCGCAGGTAGATCGGCATGGTGACCCGAGCGTTCACGCTCAGACTTCCGCCCAGCTGCGCAGCAGGTTGTGGTAGACGCCAGTCAGCCGCAGCACCGCGGCCGCATCGGCACCACTGCGACGCAGTGTCTCGATCGAGGTATCCATCTCGAACAGCAGGCGGCGCTGCTCGTCGCTGCGCACCATGCTCTGCACCCAGAAGAACGATGCCAGCCGCGCACCGCGCGTTACCGGATTCACCTGATGCAGGCTGCTGGACGGATACAGCACCATGTCGCCGGCCGGCAGCTTGACGCGGTGCTCACCGTAGGTATCCGCAATGATCAGCTCACCGCCGTCGTAGGCCTCCGGCGCGTTCAGGAACACCGTGCACGAAATATCCGAACGCAGGTGCTGGGAACCGGCCGCGCTGCGGCCGACCTGCATCACCGATCCGTCGACATGAAAGCCATAGGTGCCACCGCCCTGGTAGCGGTTGAACCGCGGCGGCAGCATCCGCAGCGGCAGCGCTGAGGCGAAGAACAGCGGGCTGCGTTCCAGCGCGGCCGACACCACCCGACCCAGCTCGGCCTTCAACGGCG
>JBFFJL010000682.1:0-1366 GCA_041555955.1 Nevskiaceae bacterium | reverse complement strand
CTCAAATCAGGTGGTGCGACTTCTGGCGGTGTGTCCGTTGGTGGTGGCGGCGCGAAACCGGGGGCAAGCTAATGGCTGACTTCAGTTCTGGCAGCACCCAGCTTGCCGTCAAGGCAGGTAACCGCCGCGCGCGTGTCGCGATCTTCGGCGGAACTCTGAACAAGAAGCAGGGCCGTCGAGGCCCCGTGGGCAAAGGCTTCAATCGCACCGGCAACGTGCCGAAGCGGTTCGTCAATCCGTCGCTGACCAAGAAGAAGGCCGGGGGCGCGGGAGTATCGTTCCCGGCACAAGCGGACGATTTCGGCAGCGACGACGACTAGGGGACGATTGAATGAAAGCCAAGGAACGGTACGAGGCGCTGACGAAGAACCGCGAGCAGTTCCTGCAGCGCGCTCGTCATAACGCCATGCTGACCATCCCGTCACTGATGCCCCTCGCCGGGCACGACGGGAAGGCGCATCTGATCGAACCGTACCAGTCCCTTGGTGCCGAGGGTGCCACTTCGTTGGCCTCACGTATCACCTTGGCCCTCATCCCCGCGGGCCGACCGCATCTGCGGCTGGACATTCCGCCGCTGCAACTGATGGAAATGGGAGGCGAAGTCGCCCCCGAGATACAGCAGAACCTCGCCAAGGGCGAGAAGCTGATCCAAGCCGCAGTCGAGGCAGCAAACTGGCGGGCAGACACGCTGGCTGTGATGCAGCAGCTTGTAGTCGTTGGGTCTGTCACCGAGGAGATGATGGACGACGACACGATCCGAGTGCATCGCCTTGATAACTTCGTGTGGCGCAGGGATTACCGCGGGCGCATGCTCGAGTGTATCATCCGTGAGTTCTGGGACAGAAATGCCCTACCCGATGGCGTTGCCGCAGCAGCGGGACAGAACACCAGCCTTGAGGCCAAGGACGTAGACGACGTAGAAGTCTACGCCGTGATCAGGCTGATGGACAGCGATAAGGACGGCTTGTTCTACGAGGTCCACAAAGAGACAGCCGAGGGCGCACAGGTCGAGCCTAAGAAACAATTCAAGATGGACGAACTGCGCTACCTGTTCCTCAGGTGGAGCAAAACGCCGGGCGAAGATTATGGCCGGGCGAAGATCGAGGAGATCATCGGTGATCTACGCTCCCTCGATAGCTTGTCCAAGCAGTCGCTCGAACAGGGCGCGATGGGTGCCAAGAACTTCACGATGGTTCGACCCGGCGCGACCGCGAACGGCTTGAAGAACCGACTGAGCCGCATCAACAACGGTGACATTGTCCTCGGTGACCCCGAGTCCGTCGAGTTGAAATCCTTTGCATCGCAGGGTGGCTACCAGATCACTTCCGATCAGATCGAGAAGCTGGAAGCCCGCCTCGCCAGAGCT
>JBFFJL010000681.1:0-1379 GCA_041555955.1 Nevskiaceae bacterium | reverse complement strand
GGCTCAGCAGCGATTTGCTGACCCGAATTCTTGATACCGCCGAGGATCTCGAAAAAGCACTGCGAGGACCGGAAAAAAACATCCCGCTGCTGCGCGGCCGCACCATCGTCAACCTGTTCTTCGAGCCCAGCACGCGGACACGCACCACGTTCGAACTGGCCGCCAAACGCCTGTCAGCAGATGTGCTCAATCTGCAGATGGCGGCGTCCAGCACGTCCAAGGGCGAAACCCTGTTCGACACGCTGAAGACGCTGGAGGCGATGCAGGCCGACATGTTCGTGGTGCGGCATGACGCCTCCGGTGCGGCGCATTTCTTCGCTGAACATGCCGCGCCCGGAGTGGCGATCCTGAACGCTGGCGACGGTCGTCACGCCCATCCAACCCAGGGTCTGCTCGATCTGTTCACGATCCGGCGCTACAAGCAGGATTTTTCAAATCTTCGTGTGGCAATCGTCGGCGACGTGCTGCATTCGCGCGTGGCGCGCTCGGACATTCACGGCCTGCGCACCCTGGGCGCCCGTGAAATTCGCGTGGTCGCTCCGCCAACACTGGTACCGGCCGGCATTGAGCAGATGGGCGTCCGGGTGTGCCACCGCATCGAGGAAGGCCTCGACGGCGCCGATGTCGTGATCCTGCTGCGCCTGCAGAAAGAACGCATGCTTGGCGCCTTCCTGCCGTCGATGGGCGAGTTCCATCGAGATTTCGGCCTCACCCGCAAGCGCCTCGACACCTTGCGCAAGGACGCGATCATCATGCATCCGGGCCCGATCAATCGAGGCGTCGAAATCGAAGGCGACGTTGCCTACGGCCCGCAGTCCCTGATCCTGCAGCAGGTCAGCCACGGCATCGCGGTGCGCATGGCGGTGATGGCGATGATTCTCGGCCAGACCACCACGCCGGCCTCGCCGACACGCAAGCGTCGACGTCTGGGAGGCCTGCGATGACTCGCCCTGCGCGGATGAAGGAATGGTCACTGAAGGCGCACAGCGAAAGCGCCCCGGCCTCGCCGGATGGACGCGCGCTGCTGATCCGCGGCGCACGAATCCTCGACCCGGCCAGCGCCTATGACGGCATCGGCGACGTGCTGCTGCGCGACGGCAACGTTGCCGCGATCGGTCCGCAACTCGAAGCGGCTGCCGACGTTACCGTCCTTACCGCCCGTGGCCAGTGGCTGCTGCCCGGCCTGGTTGATCTGAGCGCGCGCTTTCGCGAACCCGGGCAAACCCACAAAGCCAGCTTCGCCAGCGAGACCCGCGCGGCGCAGGCGTCCGGCATCACCGAAGTGGTGATTCCACCCGACACTTCGCCGGCCATTGATACCCCGGCGATGTTGATCCGCCTGCAACGCATCGCACAGCAGATCGGCGGCCTTGATGTGC
>JBFFJL010000680.1:0-1383 GCA_041555955.1 Nevskiaceae bacterium | reverse complement strand
GGAGACAGCGCAGTCATCGGAAGTTTCTCCAGCTTGAACGACGCGTCCAGGCGCTGTTCGATAGCCGCGAGGCGCTCGCCTTCCCGCGGTGAGCACAGATGCAGCGCGAGCCCCGAGTGACCGGCACGACCGGTGCGACCGACGCGATGCACATGCGCATCGGCGTCCGCAGATAACTCGTAGCTGATCACCGCGGCCAGGGATTTGATGTCCAGCCCGCGCGCAGCGATGTCGGTCGCGACCAATACCCGGCAGCTGCCGTTGGCAAAGCGCACCAGGACTTCATCGCGTTCACGTTGATCGATGTCGCCATGCAGGCCCAGCACCGAGTAGCCGCGTTGCGCGAGCTGACGTTCAACGTCCTGCGCATCGCGCTTGGTGTGGCAGAACACCAGCGCGGATTCCGGCCGATGCACGCTGAGCAGATGGGCCAGCGCAGTGAGACGGCGTTCGGGGTCGACACTGTAGAAATGCTGCTTTACTTCCGGTGCAGCGGCGGCGGTATCGACCGTCACTTCCAGCGGCTGTTTCTGCAGCTTGTGGCTCAGTGCGCGCACGCTTTCGGGAAACGTGGCCGAGAAAAACAAGGTCTGTCGCGTCTTCGGCGCCTGCAGCACGATTTCGCGGGTGGCTTCCTCGAAATCGGAGTCCAGCATGCGATCGGCTTCGTCCAGCACCAATACCTTGAGGTGATCGAGCTTCAAGGTGCCCAGCGCCAGATGTTCCTGCACGCGCCCCGCCATGCCGACGACGATATGCGGATCATGTTCCAGCGAGGCCAGCTGCGGCCGCTTGTCGATGCCACCGCTGAGAATGGTCAGCTTGATGTTCGGCAGGCAACGCGCCAGACGCCGGATCTCTTTGGCAATCTGGTCGGCCAGTTCGCGCGTCGGGCACAGCACCAGGGCCTGCACCTTGTTCAACTCCGGATCAATGCGCGACAGCAGCCCCAGTCCGTAGGCGGCGGTTTTGCCGCTGCCGGTGCGCGCCTGACCGATCACGTCGCGCTGCGCCAGCATCGGCGGCAGGCTCAGGGCCTGGATCGGTGTCATTCGCTCGAAGTTCAGCGATGCCACAGCCTGCAGCAAGGCTGGATGTAACGGCAGACTGGAAAAATCACTGCTGGGACTATCTTCCACACGATCACCTGAGAGCTGAACCCGCTCCGGGTTCGGCGCAGGGATGCGAATTGTGAGGGGTTCGGGGAAATTCTGCCCAATGGCACGCTGGCGCGCGACGCCTGTCCCGAATATTGCATGACAATGCCGCAGCGGCGATGCGCCACGTGCATGCTATACATCGCCACCAGCAACACCTCAGCGCGACGCCTGTGGGCGTCGGCGCGCAAGAACAACGCTAACGGGAGCACAACTCTGTGGATGC
>JBFFJL010000679.1:0-1392 GCA_041555955.1 Nevskiaceae bacterium | reverse complement strand
TGGAAGACACTCATCAGCACGACGAGTATCACTACCCAGAGCAACAGATTCTTGGCCAGATCGTTCAATTCAAGTCCTCGGATCCTGCGCTGCCGCCATTCGGCCGCCTACAGATTGCAATCGACAAACCATTCCGCGCTCATCCACCCATACCCAGGCGGCTCACGCAAATCCGGTGCCGAACGCACTCCGGCTCCATACAATCAGAACACTACACCGCACTAAAGTTGCGCGCCAGCAGATAAACCTCCCGGCTGCGCGGACGAGAGGCCTTGGGCTTGCGAATCGCGACGGTTTCGAAAACTTCCCGCACCGTTTTCACATAGTCCTCAAAGCCTTCGCCCTGAAACACTTTGACCAAAAACGTCCCGCGCGGCTTCAGGTGCGCCTTGGCAAATTCCAGCGCCAGCTCGCACAGGTAGATACTGCCGGCCTGATCAGCGGCGTCAATTCCACTGATATTGGGGGCCATATCGCTCAATACAAGGTCAACCATCTGATCGCCGACCCGCGATTCAAGTTGCAGCAGCACCGCATCCTCACGAAAATCGCCATGGATGAAGTCCACATCCGGCACCGGGTCCATCGGAAGAATATCCAGAGCAAACATCTGCCCCCGAGCGCCCAGCAGCGGTCGCGCATACTGGCACCAGCCCCCCGGCGCCGCTCCTAGGTCTACTACGATCTGACCGGATTTCAGGATGCGGTCCCGCTCCTGAATCTCCTTGAGCTTGTAAACGGCGCGCGAGCGATAGCCCTGCCGACGTGCATCGTTGACGTAGCGGTCGGCTTCGTGTTCCGCCAACCAGCGTGCGGAACTGGAACTGCGCTTCTGACTCATCTGTAAACCCGAGCTCTCGAACTTTCGGACGACAATGGCCGGATCCCTGCCTGCATCCGAACCCAGACTGTCTAGATGTAGTGCACTTTCACAATTTCAAGTTCCCGCGCACCTGCAGGAATCACGACCTGGACGATGTCCCCTTCGGATTTTCCAATCAGGGCGCGCGCAATGGGTGAATTCAGCGAAATCCGCCCCGCCTGAACGTCGGCTTCGTCCTCTCCAACGATCTGGTAGCGCAATTCGTCCCCAGAATCGGCGTCAGCCAGGTCAACAGTGACGCCAAAGATCACTTTGCCGGTGTCCGGCATCTGGGTCACATCGATCACCTGTGCAGAACCCAGCTTGCCCTCAATCTCCTGGATACGCCCCTCATTGAAGCCATGCTGCTCACGCGCGGCGTGATATTCGGCGTTCTCGCGCAAATCGCCCTGCTTTCGCGCTTCTTCGATGTCGGCAATGATTTTGGGCCGCAACTCGCTCTTGCGATGCCGCAGCTCCTCGCGCAGTTTTTCGGCGCCACGCGCCGTCATTGGGGTTTTGCTCATTGC
>JBFFJL010000678.1:0-1393 GCA_041555955.1 Nevskiaceae bacterium | reverse complement strand
GACGATGCGCGAATAGGCCTCGTACTGTTCGTCCTCCGTCGGTAGCTCGCGCCGATTCATATAGAGAAATTCGGTGCGATACAGGCCGACACCCTCGGCGCCATTTTCTTCGGCGACCTTGGCATCTTCCGGCATCTCGATATTGGCGAGCAGATGAATGTGCACGCCGTCGCGGGAGATTGCGTCGCGGCCTTTGAGCTTGACCAGATCGGCGCGATGGCGCAGCTGCGCAGCCTGCTTGTCGCGATAGAACTGCAGCGCCATCTCGTCCGGATCGGCCAGCACGTGGCCGGCCTCGCCGTCGATGATCAGCAACTCGTTTTCGCGGATCAGCCGGCGCGCGTCGCGCAAGCCCACCACAGCCGGTATGCCGAGGCTACGCGCCAGAATTGCGGTATGTGACAGCGGGCCGCCGTACTCGGTGACAAAGGCGGCCACCTGTTGCTGCGACAGCAGGATGATGTCGGCCGGGGTGACATCGTCGGCGACGATCATGAACGGTTCGGCGTGCTCGCTGCGTGTCGGCAGCTGTTTTTCCGATTTCAGCAGGATGCGCAGAATGCGGCTGCAGACGTGCTCGACGTCATCACGTCGGGTGCGCAGATAGGGATCATCCATCTGCTCGAATACCGCGATCAGTGCGTCGCGGGTGCGACGCAGCGCGGCTTCGGCGTTGATCTTTTCACTTCGGATGTGACCGACCGTCGTATCGGTGATGGAGCGGTCGTCCATCATCAGGATATGCGTGTCGATGAACGCGGCGATGTCGCTGGGCGTGTTCTCAGGAATCCGCGCGCGCACTTCGCGTAACTGCTCCTGCGCACGCTTGTGCGCGCCATAGAAGCGCACGACTTCGCCGCCGACGTCGTTGGCTGACAGCGCGTATTCGGGTATATCGAGTTCGCCGCCATGCATTTTCTGCACGCGCGCAATCGCAATACCTCGCGATACGCCGATGCCCGAGAGCCACAGGCTCATGCGCAGCCTCCAGCAATGCAGTGTCCAGTCAGAAGTTTCCAGTTTCCAGTGACAGAAGTGGATTTCGCTTTTTCTGGAAACCGGAAGTCGGAAACTGGAAGAGGCGCCTTCATTCCTCTTCCCCGAATCGCGCTGCCACCAGCTGTGCCAGTTCGTCCAGTGCCTGCTCGGCATCGTGGCCTTCGGCGATCAGAGTGATCTGCGTGCCCTTGGCGGCGGCGAGCATCATGACGCCCATGATCGACTTGCCGCTGACTTCGCGACCATCCTTGCGCACCCGGACGTCGGATTCGAACTTGCTGGCCAGGGTCACCAGTTTGGCGGCGGCGCGCGCGTGCAGGCCGAGCAGGTTGACGATGCTGACGGTGCGTTCCACTGCTGACTCCTTCATGACTCGGATCCGGGACAGACGATG
>JBFFJL010000677.1:0-1407 GCA_041555955.1 Nevskiaceae bacterium | reverse complement strand
GCGAGCTGCTGATGACGCGCAGGATCTCGCTGGTTGCGGTTTGGTGCTCAAGCGTTTCCCCGAGGTCTTGGGTGCGCGCCTGCAGGGCATGGAACTGGTGAACGTTGTCGATCGCGATAACGGCCTGCTATGTGATGTCGCCGACCCGGCATCTCTTGCGCGCAGCTGGGGCGCTGCGCTCAACGATCACACGCTGCGCGAACACATCGCCGGCCGCGGCCGTGAGCGATTCACGGCGCGCTTCAGCGAAAGCGCCACCGTTGCCGCCTATCTCGACCTGTATCAGCAGCTGGTACGCCGTTACGCCTAGGTTCCGGCGTCGAGCAGCGAGCGGTAGACCTGCAGATTGCCTTCGACCATCGTGCCGACCGAAAACTCGCGCGCGATCAGCGCGCGTCCGCCGTCGGACAGACGTCTGCGCAGGGCGGCATCGCGGGTCAGGGTGTCGATCGCGTTTGCCAGGGCATCGACGTCACCCGGCGGCACCAGCAGGCCGTTCTCGCCGTCGCGCACCGCTTCGGGCATGCCGCCGGCACGGCTGGCGATCACCGGCACGCCTGCGCTGGATGCCTGCAGCAGCGACACGCCGAGGCCTTCCATCAGCGCTGGGTGAATCAGCAGATCCAGATTGCCCATCCAGCGCGGCAGATCATCGCGAAAATCGACGAAGCGCACGCTGTCATCGAGTCCCAGCTCGGCAGCCTGTCGTTCCAGTGCTTCGCGTTCCGGCCCCTGGCCGAAGCACAGCACGGTCAGTTGGCCGGGTTTCAGTCGTCGCTGCGTATTCAGCTGCCGCAGCGCCTGCAGCAGCAGGTGATGGCCCTTGCGCTTGATCAGCTGTGCGACCACGCCGGCCACCAGCGTGTCGGGCTGCAGGCCGAAGCTTCCGAGAAAAACGGCGCGCGGCTGCGGATGGGTCCAGGGTGCGGCGTCGACCGCGCTGCGCACGACGGCGATGCGTGAGGCCTCCACACCTTCGCTGCGCAACACCTCGGCGATGCCTTCGGAAATGCAGATCACGCGCGCGTAGCGGCGGTATTTCCAGCGCGCCCACCAGGGCTTCTCGGGATTGTCGACACGTCGCGACAGCACCGCCGGCACGCCGGCGCGTTTCGCGGCGATGCCGCCCAAGACGTCCGCCCCGCGGCGCGAATGCAGGTGCACCAGCTCGGGCCGGTGTCGTTCGATCGCGCGACGCAGACGGCTGATGAAGCCCAGATCCAGATCGCCGCTGCAGGGAATTTCCTCGACCTGAACCGCGCTGCCGGCAAAGTGCCGGCCGATCGCGGCGCCGGGCGGGCACACCAGCACGCATTCGACCCCGCGGCGGACCAGTCCGTCGAGCAGGTAGGCGACCTGCTGTGCGCCGCCATACAGATGCATGCCGGTCTCGACGTGCAGGACCTT
>JBFFJL010000676.1:0-1412 GCA_041555955.1 Nevskiaceae bacterium | reverse complement strand
GCACAAGGAGCGTCCGTTCTTCGGCGATCTGGTCAGCTTCATGATCAGCGGTCCGGTGCTGGTGATGGCGCTGGAAGGCGAGAACGCCGTGGCCAAGTATCGTGACGTGATGGGCGCGACCGATCCGAAGAAGGCCGAGCCGGGCACGATCCGCGCCGACTTCGCCTCGTCGATCGACGAGAACGCTTGCCACGGTTCGGACAGCCTCGAGAACGCAGCGATCGAAATCGCGTACTTCTTCAGCACCACCGAGCTGTGCCCGCGGACGCGCTGAGCGCCACGGACCTATTGATCGGGCACATGAGCGCGGATTCCGTCCCTCAGACCAGCAGCCAGGACGTCGTTGACGTTCTGGCTGCTGCGCGCCGCCCGGCCAAACGCGTCAACCTGTTCGGACTCGATCGGCAGCAGCTGCGTGCGCGCTTCGCCGAACTCGGTGAAAAGCCGTATCGCGCGGATCAGGTGATGCAATGGATTTATCGTCGGGGCAAGGATTCCTTCGACGACATGACCAATCTGTCGAAAGACCTGCGTACGCGGATGATCGAGCATTTCGAGATCCGCACGCCGGAGCTGGTGACTGAACAGGTCTCGAAAGACGGTACCCGCAAGTGGGTGCTGCGCCTTGATGGCGGCAACGCGATCGAGACGGTCTACATTCCTGAAGAGTCGCGCGCGACGCTGTGCATTTCATCGCAGGTCGGCTGCGCGATGGATTGCTCGTTCTGCTCGACCGCGCAGCAGGGCCTGAATCGCAACATGACCACGGCAGAGATCATTGCCCAGGTCTGGTTTGCGGCGCGCACGCTGGGCGGCGATTTTCAGAATGAGCGCGTGATTTCCAATGTTGTGTTCATGGGCATGGGCGAGCCACTGGCGAATTACAACGCCGTGCTGCCCGCGATCCGCATCCTGCTGGATGACTTCGGATTCGGTCTGTCCAAACGTCGCGTCACGGTGTCGACCTCCGGCCTGGTGCCGTTCATGGATCGACTCAGTGACGACGTCGATACGGCGCTGGCGGTCTCGCTGCATGCGCCCAATGACGCGCTGCGCAATGAGCTGGTTCCGGTCAATCGCAAGTATCCGGTGGCCGAGCTGATCGAAGCCTGCCGCCGTTACACCGAAGGCAAGGACCGCAAGGCGCATATCGTCTATGAATACGTGATGCTCGATGGCGTCAATGACAAGCCCGAGCATGCCCGGCAGCTGGCCAAGCTGCTCGGCGGTATGGCGGCAAAGGTCAATCTGATTCCGTTCAATCCATTTCCGAATTCCGGTTACGAGCGCTCGAAGCCGGAAGTCATCCAGGCGTTCGCGGAAATCCTGCGCGCCAAGCGCATCCTGACGACCACGCGCAAGACCCGCGGCGACGACATCGATGCGGCCTGTGGTCAGCTCGTGGGCAAAGT
>JBFFJL010000675.1:0-1421 GCA_041555955.1 Nevskiaceae bacterium | reverse complement strand
CGTGCTCTGCGCTGTGCGCAGGGGTGGGGGATGCTTCAAAACGATCAGAACGGCTTGGTCACGACCAGAATCACCACGGCGATCAGGATCAACGCGGGTACCTCGTTGACGATACGGTAGTAGCGCTCGCTGCGGGTATTGGCGTGCGCGGCGAAGCGGCGCGCGGTGACCTTGAGCCAGCCGTGATAGCCGGACAGCGCGATCACCAGTGCGATTTTTGCATGCAGCCAGCCCATGCCCCAGTACAGGGCCTTGGCATAGGCGGCATCAGCGCTGAAAAGGGTGGCCAGGCCGAACACCCAGGTGCCGACCATGCCGATCGTGGTGATCCCATAGAGCTTGCGTTCCATCACGCAGAAACGCTGATGTTCCGCATCGGTCATCGCCGGCGAGGCAAGCGCCTGGGTGTGGTAAACGAACAGCCTCGGCATATAGAACAGGCCGGCGAACCAGGCTACGACGAAGATGATGTGGACGGCTTTGAGCCAGAGCATGTGCGGCGTGGGTCCGGGTCTAATCGACCGCGGAGTCTAGCAGTTCGGCGTCAGCAGCTGATGCAGCGCTACGCGGCGGCGCGTATCATCGCCGCCTTTGAATCTGTCTGAACGGCGTAACCATAGAGCCATGATCGAGGTAGGAATCGTCGGAGGCACCGGATACACCGGGGCCGAACTGCTGCGCTTGCTGGCGCCGCATCCGCAGGTGCGGGTGAAGCTGCTGACCTCACGCAAGGAGCAGGGGCGACGAGTGGATGCGCTGTTTCCGCATCTGCGGGGTTACTGCGATCTGTCGTTTGTGGCGCCAGAGCTGGATGCGCTGACCGCTTGCGATGCGGTGTTTTTCGCAACGCCGCACGGCACCGCAATGTCGCTGGCGCCCCAACTGGTGTCGGCCGGGGTGCGCGTGGTGGATCTGTCTGCGGATTTCCGGCTGCGCGATGTCGAGATGTTTTCGCGCTGGTATGGTCTGCCGCATAGCTGCCCGGATCTATTGGCTGAGTCGGTCTACGGCTTGCCGGAAGTGAACCGTGAGCAGATCCGCGAAGCGCGGGTCGTCGCCAATCCAGGATGCTATCCGACCGCTGTGCAGCTGGGCTTGCTGCCATTGATCGAGGCCGGAGTGATTGAGCTGGACGGCATTATTGCGGACTGCAAGTCGGGCGTCAGCGGCGCTGGTCGCGAGGCCAAAGTCGGTTCGCTGTTCTGTGAGTCGAGCGATTCCTTCAAGGCGTACGGCGTGTCGGGGCATCGACACCTGCCCGAGATTGCCCAGGGTTTGACTCAGATGGCGGGCCAGGACGTGGGGCTGACCTTTGTGCCTCACCTGGTGCCGATGAATCGCGGCATCCATGCGACGCTGTATGCGCGGCTGACCGACACGACCACCGACCTGCAGTCGCTATTCGAGAACCGCTTCGGTGG
>JBFFJL010000674.1:0-1445 GCA_041555955.1 Nevskiaceae bacterium | reverse complement strand
GTAGACGCCGGGATCATAGCCAAGCCGCTGACGTGCAATCTCCGGCGTCACGCCCTCAGATCTTGCTCGATCAATTGAATCAAAAACGGGCAGTCCGAATCGAATGACCCGGCATTCCCTCCGCCTGACATCCGGAAAATCCGCAATGATCGCGTTCAGTACGTTGGTATTGGTCGCCGCAATGCAATCCAACTGTTTCAGCCCGAATCGCATCAACCAGTCCCGCGACGTCTTGCGTCGAAGGATATCGCTGCCATAGGCCAGTCCAACTACGCGATGAGCGCGGAAACCTAACAGAACCGCCTGCCAGAATAGGTCAACAGACAGATAGTGGATGATAACTACTCGGCCGCCTCGGTCACTACTGCAGACGTAAATCAAAGTTCGAGCAAGCCGGCAAAGGAGTCTCCAAACTTTTGAAATCCGATTCCTAGCCACACTGCCCGCATCTGGTGCATATGGGTCGAAAACTTCCACGCACACTCCGTGTTGGCGCAAAACTTCGGCTGTGCGCGCCACAAACACCGAGTTACTTGCCCCTACAAATACGACTTGCCGACTATCCCCGCACTTCTCGCGATCTTCTTTGCTACACATATGCACGCGCCAGTGCAGCGACCACTCGTGACTGCTCGCTCTGATTCAAGTATGGGTGCATCGGCAGACTGACCACTTCTCGCGCCGCCCGATCCCCTTCCGGCAAGAATGCGACAGCGTCAGCCACAGCCGGTTGTCGATTCAAAGGCAATGGATAGTGAACAGCAGTGGGCACCTCAGCCTCAGACAGCGCTGACTGCACGACCTCTCGATTCGGCAAGCGAATGGTGTACTGCGCCCATGCGCATTGGTTTTCTAAGGAAACTGTCGGCGCTTCAACGCCGATCTGGGCAAGTTCCGCACCGTATAGGTCGGCTACGCGCTGCCGCGCAGCGATTTCATCATCGAGAATCTCCAGCTTGGGTAGCAAGATCGCCGCCTGCAATGTGTCGAGCCGACTGTTCACCCCAACCCGAACATGGTGATAACGGCGATCCTGCCCATGACGTGCAATCTGGCGGATCACCTTGGCCAAGTTCTCGTCGTTCGTAAAAATCGCGCCGCCATCACCGTAGCATCCAAGAGGCTTACTGGGGAAAAAGCTCGTGCACGCGATGGCAGAGAGGTTGCAGCTCTTCCGTCCTTTGTAAGATGCGCCAAAACTCTGTGCCGCATCTTCTATCACGGGTATGCCGTGCTTTTCGGCAATCACGTTGATGGCATCGAAGTCGGCGCACTGCCCATAGAGACTGACAGGAATGATCGCCTTCGTTCTTGGCGTGATAGCCTCTTCGAGCTTAGCCGGATGCAAGTTATAGGTGCGCGGATCGATGTCCACGTACACGGGGTTCGCGCCAAGCAAAGCGACTGTCTCTGCCGTTGCGATGAAACTGAAGCCGGGCGTAATG
>JBFFJL010000673.1:0-1446 GCA_041555955.1 Nevskiaceae bacterium | reverse complement strand
CCCCTTTTTTCTTCCTCAGATCCGAGGGAGATATCCCTCCAGAAGTTCGCCCGCCCTACCGTCGATCAGCATGCACGCAGATCACCCGTCACCCCAGGATCTGCTCGTTTGTTACCGCGCGGACGGTCCAGCGGGATCTGGGCTTTGCACTGACAGACGGATCTGCCCGCTGGAACGGGCACACGACAATGCAAAGATCATCCAACTGTTTTCTGCCTGGCGCGAGCGGGCGTCGCCCAGCTTTCAGCGGATTGCGTGACACCAAATTCGGACAATCGGCCAATCAGTCAACTTGCGACCACGGGGGCAAGTGATCCTGCCCATTTCCCGCACATTCGATGGGACAATCCTGACACTCCGGCCCGAATGAATGGCGTCGCCAAGGAAAACTTGTTCTCTACGCCGCAACCCGTTGTTTACTGCGCAGCATCTGCCGATCATAATGCGTCAAGTGGCAATGGAGCGATTTGTGTCCGCCGAACGCCGCAGTCTTGGGATGGCGGGGAATTCGTCACGCTGCGACATTGGGTGGAAGGGCTTGGTATCGGCCTTCATTGCTGTATAGGGAACTAGCTCGGGTTTGGAGACATGTAGATGTCGAAATACGGATGGCTGATGACTGCCGCTTTGATTGCATGCGCAAATGCAGCCAATGCGCAAAGCACTGCGTTTGATGATCGCTGGTACATCACACCGATGATCGGAGGCCTGTTCTCTGACAGCGAAAATCTCGATACAGGAGCCTATGGCTCACTGGCAATCGGCAAGTACGTGACGCCGCATATCGGTGTCGAACTTGAGGGCGGCTACGGCAGCCTCGCTGTTTCCGATATTCCGGCGGATAACGGTTACGATCGCTTTGCGCTCGGCTTCAACGTTCTCGGCTTTTTGACTGGTGACGAATCGACGATCCGTCCGTATCTCTTGGTCAATGGCCACGGACAGTCCGTCAGCTTCCTCGGCGAAAACCTGTCCGGTCTCGGACTGGGCGCTGGCGGCGGCTTGATGGCCAAGCTGGGCCGCAAGTGGGACGCTCGCTTCGACTTGCGCTACAACCTCGACTCTCTGGGCGGCGAAGGCATTGTGCCCAGCGATACGTTCTACTTGTGGAACGCCGGCATCGGCGTCAGCTACAAGTTCGGCAACGACCCCTATGATCAGGATGGCGACGGCGTCCCCGATAACCAGGACAAGTGCCCCGATACCCCGCCCGGCGTCGCGGTCTACTCTGACGGCTGCCCGACCGACCTCGATCAGGACGGCGTACCGGACTATCTCGACAAGTGCCCCAACACGCCCAAGGGCACGCTGGTTGGCCCCGACGGTTGTGAACTCGATTCCGACCACGATGGCGTGCCTGACAGCCGCGATCAGTGCCCGAATACGCCTGCAGGCATTCCGGTCAATGCGGTCGGCTGCCCGCTGGATTCCGACGGCGATGGCGTT
>JBFFJL010000672.1:0-1452 GCA_041555955.1 Nevskiaceae bacterium | reverse complement strand
GTTTCATTGGTCCGTTTCCACTACAATACCCCGGTTTCACACACCACAAAAACGCTGCGGAGTGACGCATGAGTACGCTTGAAGAGAAGGTAAAAAAGATCATCGCTGAACAGTTGTCGGTGAGCGAAGATCAGATCACCCCGGAAGCTTCCTTCGTCGAAGACCTCGGCGCGGACTCGCTGGATACGGTCGAGTTGGTCATGGCGCTGGAAGAAGAGTTTGAGATCGACATCCCGGACGAAGAAGCCGAGAAGATCGTGACCTTCAAAGACGTGCTCAGCTACATCAAGGCCCATACGAATCAGGCCGGCTGAAGTTGTCGTTCGTTTAGCGCAAATCCTTCGAATCAGAGACTTGTCACATGAGCCGTAGACGCATTGTCGTCACCGGCCTCGGCATCGTGTCGCCCGTGGGCAACGATGTCGATTCGGCCTGGAAGAACATCCTTGCGGGCAAGTCGGGGATTGGGCCGATAACGCGATTCGACGCGTCGGCCTACACCACACGTTTCGCTGGCCTGATTACAGATTTCAGGCCGGAAGAGTGGATGAGCGTCAAGGATGTCAAACGGACTGACGAGTTCATTCACTATGGAGTCGCGGCGGCCAAACAGGCCGTGCAGGATTCCGGGCTGGAGATCACCGACGCCAACCGCGATCGCATCGGGGTCTGCGTCGGTTCTGGTATTGGCGGTATCGGCAACATTGAAGCCGAATGCCGCAAGTTGCACGCTGGTGGCCCACGCAAGATTTCGCCGTTTTTTGTGCCGGCCTCGATCATCAACATGATCTCGGGCTACATCACCATCGATCTGGGCATCACCGGCCCCAACTTCGCGATCGTTTCTGCCTGCACCACGGCGACCCATAGCATCGGCATTGGCGCGCGCCTGATTCAGGCCGGCGACGCCGACATTTATATTGCCGGGGGTGGCGAAGCCGGTTCCGCACCCGCCGGCATGGCAGGCTTCTGTCAGGCGCGTGCGCTGTCGACACGCAATGACGATCCTGAGCGTGCGAGCCGTCCCTGGGACAAGGATCGCGACGGTTTCGTCCTCGGCGATGGTGCCGGCGTTGTCGTGATTGAGGAGCTTGAGCACGCCAGGAAGCGTGGCGCCAAGATCTACGCGGAAGTGACGGGCTTCGGCATGTCGTCCGACGCCTATCACATCACCTTGCCGCCGGAAGATGGGCGCGGCGCGCGCAGTTGCATGGTCAATGCAATGCGCGATGCTGGCTTGAATCCGGAAGATGTCGACTACATCAACGCACACGGCACCTCGACGCAGGCCGGCGATCTGGCAGAGACCCTGGCCGTCAAGGGCGCGATGGGTGATCACGCGTACAAGGTTGCCGTGAGTTCGACCAAATCAATGACCGGACATCTGCTCGGCGCAGCGGGCGGGATTGAGGCCATTTTCTCGGTGCTGGCACTGCGTGATCAGGTGATTCC
>JBFFJL010000671.1:0-1470 GCA_041555955.1 Nevskiaceae bacterium | reverse complement strand
GTTCATGAACCGCGAGGACACGCCGGACGAGGAGGAGCAGTTCGAGATGTACCGCCAGGTGGCGCGGGCGGTGCCCGGCGCCCCGGTGACCATCCGCACCCTGGACCTGGGCGCCGACAAGCAGGTTGACAGTGGCCGAACGCACGGCCCTCTGCCGACCAATCCGGCACTTGGACTGCGCGCGATCCGCCTGTGTCTGAAGGAGCCGGAACTGTTTCGGGTTCAGGTTCGCGCACTGCTGCGTGCATCGGCGCACGGCAAGATCCAGATCATGCTGCCGATGATTTCGAACCTGCAGGAATTTCGTCAGGCTCGCACGCTGATCGACAGTGCGCGCGACGAACTGTGCGCCGAAGGCATCGCCTGCGACCCACACGTGCCGATCGGCGCGATGATCGAAGTGCCCGCAGCGGCCATCGCGGCGCCCATTCTGGCCCGGCATGCGCGCTTCTTTTCGATCGGCACCAACGACTTGATCCAGTACACGCTGGCGATCGACCGTGTCGACGACGAGGTCAACTACCTATACGACCCACTGCATCCGGCGGTGCTGCAGCTGATCCGCCACACCATCGAGTCCGGCCGCAAAGCTGGCATCCCGGTGGCCATGTGCGGTGAAATGGCCGGCGATCCGCGCTTCACCCGACTGCTGCTTGGACTGGGCCTGACCGATTTTTCGATGCACCCGGCCAGCGTGCTGGAGGTCAAGCAGATCGTGGTCGAATCCGATATCGGGCGGCTGCGCAGCGCCGTCGCCGAACTTCTGGAATGCGAGGAACCGCAGCAGATGCGCGACCGCATCGCAGAGCTGGATCGCCTGCACGCGCACTGAGCGTCATCGCTCGGTCATTGCAGACCATCGCAGTTTCGCAGGCAGCGCAGCAAAAGCTCGCGATGCTATTCTCGCCCGGTTCCAATCCGTCCACGGCATGAGCGAGCGCAACCATTCAGATGCGGCACTCAAACGTCTGCGCGAGACTCTCGCGGACGGCAAGATGCTGCCGGTCAAGCGGACCCTGCATGCGTTGAACCCGGCCGAGATTGCCAACCTGCTGGTGTCGCTACCACCGCACGAGCGCAACTTGGTCTGGGAAATGGTCAGCCCGGAGGACGACGGCGAGGTCTTGCTGCACGTCCCGGACGAAGTGCGAACGGCACTGATTCGTCAGATGGACACGGCCGAACTGATCAAGGCCGCCGAAGAACTCGAGATCGACGATCTCGCCGACTTCCTTGAGCATCTGCCCGAAACCGTCACGCAACAGGTGCTCAAAGCCCTGGACGCCGACGATCGGGCACGCCTGGAACAGGTCCTGGCCTATGAGCCGGATACCGCCGGCGGCCTAATGAACACCGACACAGTGACGGTCCGGCCGGACGTGTCGCTGGATGTGGTGCAACGCTACCTGCGCTTGCGTGGTGAGCTTCCGGCGCACACCGACGCCTTGTATGTGGTCGACCGTTACGGCG
>JBFFJL010000670.1:0-1482 GCA_041555955.1 Nevskiaceae bacterium | reverse complement strand
GCGCCAGCGCCTGGTCGAACTGCTGGATTTCCAGCAGCCGTCGCACCGACGCCATCCGCATGCGATCCTGCGTCGCCACGCGGTAGGCGATCTGCAGCTGCTGCGTCTCGAATGCCTGTGGAAATCGCGCCTGCATCTGCGCCAGGACTTCAGCCGCGTGCTTGAGCTGATCGGCACGCACATCGAGCAACCCGATCCGCAGCTGCGCCAAAGGACTGTCGGCCTGCGTCAAGCGGGCTTTCTGCAGGGACTGCAACGCCAGATCGTAGCGCCCGCTGGTTTCCCACAAGCGCGCACTACGCAGCAATTCGGATACCGCCGCATCCGCGGCGATCGCGGACGCCGGCAGCAGCAGGGCGCTGCAGCAGCTCAGGACCAACAGCACTGTTCCCAGGCGACGCCGGCTCAGCATGGGCGACTCCACGCCGGCAGCAGATCGCCATCGGCATCAAATTGATAGTGCTGCTGCTCGGCACCCAGACCGAACAGGCTCAGCACTGCGTCGTAGTAGCCACTGAACTGCGACCCACGCTGTTGTTCGATCTGCTGCAGCAGCCGTGCTGCAGCAGCAGCTTGCGCTGACGCATTCAGAAACGGCAGCAGCGCGGCGGAAAATCCGACCGGGCCATCGCCCGAGACGACGCCCTTCGCGGTGTCGATCGACGCCGGCGGCGATGTACGCGTGCGCAGCACGGCCGCCATCGGCGCAAACTGCCGCAGCAGCGCGGCGCGATCCGGGGCCTGCGCCGACATCAGCCCCAGCCACAGATAGACGCGGATCGCGTCATAACTGCCGACGCCGGCGGTCTGCTCGTCAAAGACAAGACCGCGGCCACTGCGGTAAGCAATCCAGTCCGGCGCGAAGCCCTTGGGCGCACTGCCGGTGAGAATCTTCAGCGCGCTGGCATACAACGCACGCCAGGCATGCTCGGGCTGGCTCTGCGCCAACGCCGTCAACAGCATCGGCGGCAGATAACTCGGATTGAGCCGCCATAAATCATCCTGCGGATGAAATCCTAACGGCGCGGGCAACAGGCTCAGCCCAAGGTCTGGGAGCACCGCAGTCTCGCGCGCGAACACCTGCGCGCCGATCACCGCCGCCAGCGTGCGGTAATACGGTTGCTGCCACAGCCGTCCGGCCTGATCCAGGGTGTAGGCCAGCCAGACATCGGCATCCGACGCAGGGTTGGTGTCGATCACGCCCCAGCTGCCGTCATCACGACGGCCCCAATGCCACGCCGGCAGGGCCTGGGTCAGATCCCCGTCGGCCAGATTGTTTTCGGTCCAGCGCAGCAGCTTCTCGAAGGTCATGCGGTCATTTGCCACCAGCGCGAAGAACATGGCATAGGCCTGCCCCTCGGACACGGTGCGCGCATCCGTACGCGACGGATCGATCACGCGGCCGTCTTCACTCAGATACTGCAACTTGAACCGCTGCCAGTCGGTCCACGCGGCATCGCAGCGCGGCGCCGGCGCCGAAGG
>JBFFJL010000669.1:0-1489 GCA_041555955.1 Nevskiaceae bacterium | reverse complement strand
CGCCTGTCCTGCGCCGTCGGCGCCCTGCTTGCGCTCGCCACATCCAACGCTCACGCACTCAGTTTCGAGTTCGACGACGAAGGCGAAATCAGTGGCGTGCTGAACACCACCATGACCGCCGGTGCCGGCTGGCGTATGGAAAAACAATCCGCCTATCTCATCGGCAAGGCGAACCTCGATCCGGATGTCTGCACACGCCAGTACCAGTCCTGCCAGGGCCTTTTCAGAGGACAGAGCTACCCGACAGAGCATCTGGCCGCCGCGCCCGGCGCGGCCTCGATGCGCGCCGATGACGGCAACCTGAACTATGACCAGGGCGATGTCTTCCAGGCGCCGTTCAAGATCACCCAGGATCTCAACGTCACCTACGGTGACTTCGGCCTGTTCGCGAAGTGGCTGTACTTCTACGATTTCATCAACAACGACTTCACCGAGACGCATCCGAACCTGATCACACCGGACAACGTCAACCAAATCGGATTCACCGATGACCCCGTAGCCAACCGCTACTGGACCAATGGACTGCGCACCTACGGACCCGGCGCGCGCGTGCGCAGCCAGCGGACCGATGGCGAAACGCTGCGCCAGGCCGGCACCAACCTGCAGCTGCTCGACGCCAATATCTACGGCCACCTGCCGTTCCTGGGCGAACGTGAACTGGGCTTCAAGATCGGCCGCCAGACTGTGAACTGGGGCGAATCAACCTTGCTGGCCGTCAACAGCGTCAATCAGGCCAATCCGGTCAACGCCAACAACCTGTATCGCGTCGGCTTCCAGGTCGAAGAAATCTTTACGCCGGTCGGCATGGTCTTTCTCAGCACCGAGCCGTTCTACGGCGCGACGATCGAAGCCTACTACCAGTACGAATGGGCTCCGCTTGAGGCTCCGACCCCAGGCACCTATTTCGGCTTTGCGGACCTGGGCACCAACAATCTCGGCAACAGCGTCAACCTCAGCTTCGGCGCGTCGCCTGACGATCCGGACCGCGCCTTCGTGGCTGAACTGCCGCGCGACCAGATCGGCTATCTGGACAATCCGCTGACCTTGATCACACCCACCTCCGGCACACTGACACGCCTGAAGGACTGGGAGCCAAGTGACCAGGGCCAGTACGGCCTGGCCTTCAAGTACTACGCCGAAGAACTGAACAACGGCACCGAGTTCGGCCTGTACTACATGAACTACCACTCGAAGCTGCCGTACATCAGCTTCTTCTCGGCGCAAGCCTCGTGCGCGCGGCGCGAAGGCAATGCGCTGGGACTGGATGCACGCAACACCAGCGAATACCTGCGCGCTTGCCCGAATCTGCCGGTCCTTGCCAACACTGCGGCAAGTGGGCAGCTACTGCAGGACGCACTGGTCCTGGGGTTGCAGCGCCCGGGCATCCTGGCTGATCTCGGCACCGACCTGATCGGACTGCTGAGCCTCCTCGGCGGCAATCCGGACGAACCGTACTCCAACGCCGTCCAGCTCGACGGCCCGATGCTGG
>JBFFJL010000668.1:0-1511 GCA_041555955.1 Nevskiaceae bacterium | reverse complement strand
GCTGCAGTTGCCACTGCACTGACCACCGGCTGCGCGACCATACAAACACCCGCGGAGCCAATGGCCACGGTGGACGATCACGTTCTGGTTGACACTGCACCTGCCCCGCTGCCGTCGCCCGAAGCGCAGATGCAGTTTCATGTGATGGCTGGCGAAATGGCTGCTGCCCGACAACAGCCGGACGAAGCCGCAGCACATTTTCTGGCAGCCCTTGAAACCAGCGACGACGTCGAACTGGCTCAGCGCGCGACCGGCCTCGCGCTTGCCGCCAACGACTACGATCTGGCGCTGAAAGCCGCTCAGAAATGGCTGGAGCTGGAGCCGAACTCTGCCGAGCCGCGGGAAGTCATCACCATCGTGATGCTCAACCGCGGTGAACTCACCGGCACCCTGGAGCAGTGCCTGGAGATCGTCCGTGGCAACGCCGCCGGGATTGCCGAGGGCATGCGTCACGCCGCGCAACTGCTGGCACGGGCCCCGGCCGATCACGGCGACCTCGCCCAGGTGGTGATGCAGAAGCTGATCGACCAGTGGCCGGATGAGGCAGGCAGCTACTACGCCCAGGGCATTCTGGCCGTGCGCTACGGCCAACTCGAACTGGCCGAGCGTGCGGCCCGTCACGCGCTGGAGCTGGCGCCAAAAGAACGTGAATACGCCATGCTGCTGGTCGGCGTCGCGGTCAAACAGGGCCGCTACGATGAGGCCGATGCCAGGGTTGCAGAACTCACGCGCGGCAACAAGGACGCCGCTGCCGTGCATACTGGCTATGCTCGCCTGCTGCTGGATGCCCGTCAGACCGATCGCGCAAAGCGTGAACTCGAGGCCGTCATCAAGCTACGCCCGGCAGACGCCGACGCGCATCTGGCGCTGGGCCTGCTCGCCGCCAGCGAGAACGATTTCAAGTCCGCGCAGCGCCATCTGAAACCCTTGCTCGGGGGCGAGCGCGGACAGGATGCGGCGATGCAACTGGGACGGGTGGCGGAAGACCAGCAACGCGATCAGGAGGCTTTGGGCTACTACAGCAGGATCTCCAGCGGGCCGATGGTGATTGACGCCGCGGTACGGCGCGCCGTCGTGTTGTCCAGACTGAATCGCATGGACGAGTCACGGGATCTGCTGGCGCAGCTGCGCGATCGCTATCCACAGTACGCACTGCGCTTCCTGCTGACCGAAGGCGAGCTGCTGACGACACAACATCGCCTTGATGAAGCGATGGCGCTGTACGACTCGGCGCTGGAGGTCGATCCCGGCAATGGCGACCTGCTCTATGGCCGCTCACTGGTGCATGAGCAGAAAGGCGAAATCGATCAGGCCGAACAGGATCTGCGCAGCATTCTTGCGGATACGCCAGACGATACCCGCGCACTCAATGCGTTGGGCTACATGCTGGTCGTGCACACCGACCGCTTCAGTGAGGCCCATGACCTGATCACCAAAGCGCTCGATCAGGATCCGGAAGACGCCGCGATTCTCGACAGCATGGGCTGGCTCTATTTCAAGCAGGGCCAGGC
>JBFFJL010000667.1:0-1520 GCA_041555955.1 Nevskiaceae bacterium | reverse complement strand
CCAAACTCTTGAGGCCAAGGAGTCCGAAACATGATCTTCCGACAGCTGTACGACCACACGTCGAGCACCTACACCTATCTGCTGGCACGCCGCCATGGCGGTGAAGCGCTGATCATCGATCCGGTCAAGGAAAAGCTGCCCGACTATCTGCAGTTGATCGAACAGCTCAAGGTCAAGCTGGTCAAGGCGATCGACACGCATACCCATGCCGATCACGTCACCGCACTCGGCGACCTGCGCGAGCAGACCCAGTGCATCACCGTAATGGGTGAATTCACCAAGGCTGAATGCGTCTCCGCACAGGTGCGTGACGGCGAAGTGATCGACGTCGACGGCCTGCGTCTCGGCGCCCTGTATACGCCGGGCCATACCGACGAATCCTTCAGCTTCGTGCTCAACCCGGACAAGCCCGAAGCCGTGTTCACCGGCGACGTGCTGCTGATCCGCGGCTCCGGCCGCACCGATTTCCAGGGCGGCGATGCGGAAAAATCCTGGGATTCGATCGTTAACAAGCTATTCAAGCTGCCCGACAACACGCTGGTCTATCCCGGCCACGACTACAAAGGCTGGACCGCGTCGTCAATCGGTGAAGAGCGCCAGTACAACCCGCGCCTCGCCGGCAGGACGCGCGAGGAATACGTACAGATCATGCAGAACCTGAACCTGCCGAATCCGAAACTGATGGACATCGCCGTCCCCGCCAACCTGGCCTGCGGTCAGGTGCGTCAGGCTGCCTGATTCCCCAAATCCGCCCTCACCCCTTGAACACACATCGAAAATCTTTCATGAGCTCACCCCTGCTGCAGTACGGCCTCATCGCCTTCGCCGTCATCGCCTTCTTCGTCTGGAAGAGCGGCGTCTTCAGCGACCGGCCGACCGCCGCCGCAGTCAAAGCGCAGTACGAGCAAGGCACCGTGTTTGTTGACGTGCGCACGCGTGGCGAATGGCAGTCCGGTCATCTGCGCGGCGCCGTCCATCTGCCACTGGATCAGCTCAGCGCCAACGCCACACGCGCGCTGCCCGACCGCGATCAACCGATCGTGATCTACTGCCAGTCCGGCTCACGTTCCGTCAGCGCCGAACACATCCTGCAGAAGCTCGGCTACACCCAGGCCGTAGCCATGCGTGGTGGCATCGGCTCGCTGGCGCGTGCCGGCTACCCCCTGGTGAAGTGAGATCAAGACACGATGACGCAGCCCGCCACACCGGCACCGCTGAACGCCGACTTCTGGGAACAGCGCTACCAGAGCCACCAGACCGCCTGGGATCGCGGCGCCGCCAGCCCGGCGCTACAGCAATGGCTCGCCGCAAATGCCCTGCCGTCAGGACGCATCCTGATCCCCGGCTGCGGTCGCGGTCATGAAGTCGTCGCCCTCGCACTAGTGGACTGTAACGCTTATTTCGGGAGTATCATCACGCCTATGGAGGGCGCGATGAAACTGACGAAAAGCGAAGTTGCGGAGTTGCGGATGCAAGCCAATGCGCGAGGCGGTCGTGCTGACTCGGCCCGGCGTGCTCGT
>JBFFJL010000666.1:0-1531 GCA_041555955.1 Nevskiaceae bacterium | reverse complement strand
CAATGATAATGGCTTTGGCGCCACTGTTGCGGCGCCCATACAGCATCTGGGGGTCAGACGCGGCCTTTCAAGCCCACGGACAGCGCGCGCGCGGTCTGCTGGACCAGCGGAATGATGCGTGAATAGGCCATCCGGGTGGGCCCGATCACCCCCAGCACGCCAGCAACCTTGCCGTCGACGTAATACGGTGTGGTGACCACGCTGCATTCGTCGAGTACGCGATAGCCGGACTCATCGCCGATGAAGATCTGCAGGCCGTCGACCTGCAGACACTGGTCGAACAGGGCCAGCAGATCACGCTTGCGATCCAGGGCTTCAAACAGATTGCGCAGACGCCCGACATCGCTCAGCTCCTGGAAGCCCATCAGATTCGGCTGTCCGGCAACAACATAGTCCGAGCGATCGTCCCGCTTGAATGCCTGCTCGGCAATCGACGCCGCATCGCGCAGCAGGCGATTCACATGCGCCTGTGCTTCCATGGCCTCCTGAGCCAGCGCCGCGCGCAAGCTGACCAGATCGCGCCCCGCAAAGTGCTCGTTCACCAATTGCGCATAGCGCATCAACTCGTCGGCGCCGTACGGGCGCTCGGTATTGAGCACCCGGTTCTGCACCTCGTGCTCATTGACCACCAGAATGGCCAGCACCCGGCTGCCCGACAGCGGCAGAAACTCGATGCGCCGCAGCACCGCAAGATTGCGTCGCGGCAACGTCACGACACCGGCCATCTGGGTCAGACGCGACAACAGATCCGAGGCTGCCGCCGCCAGCGATTTCGGACTGCGGTCCCCGGGCACCAGTTCGTCAACGATCTGCTGGGACTCATTGTCAGATAGCGGTTCCGGCGCGAGCAGGCTGTCAACGAAATAGCGATAGCCGCGCGTGGTCGGAATGCGCCCGGCGGAGGTATGCGGTGACGCGACGAAACCCAGCTCGTCCAGGTCGGACATGACATTGCGGATCGTCGCTGGCGACAGCCCGAGATCGGCCATCCTGGACAAGGTGCGCGAACCGACCGGCTGGCCGTCGCGGATATAGCGCTCGACGAGCAGTTTCAGCAGCTCGCCAGCACGATCGTCCAGAGGATTTGACATACCCCCAAAATGAAGCACTTGTGCGGGTTTTTCAATAGGCTGCGCCAGCTTGGTTGAAACCGTTTCGTGATACCTTGTGCATTCCCCAGCACCGCCAGCTTCATGTTCGATTTTCGCACCATAGGCGTCATCGGCAGACGTGGAGACCCGCGCGTCGCCACGACGTTGCTCGAACTGTGCCAAATCCTTACGGAACTCGGCCGGAAGGTTCTGATTGAGCGCGATGCGCCCGGACTGGAAGCCTGCCCGGAGCAATGCCAGCGGGTCAGCCGCGAACAGCTCGCAAAGCAGTGTGATCTGGGCATCGTCGTCGGCGGCGACGGCACCTTGCTGTCGATGGCGCGTAGTCTGGCTCCGCACAATGTGCCCATTCTCGGGATCAATCTGGGGCGACTCGGGTTCATGGTTGATGTTCCCCCGGCCGACATGCGCGACGCACT
>JBFFJL010000665.1:0-1556 GCA_041555955.1 Nevskiaceae bacterium | reverse complement strand
TCGATCGTCAGCAGGGTGTCGCCGGCGCGGACGCCATCGCCCTGGGCAACGTTGACGCTGCGAACAATGCCCGGATATCGCGCAGTCAGCTGGCTCATCCGATCGCGTGGAATGCTGATCTTCCCGTAGACGTCGAGGGTTTCTTCGATCGTCGCGGATGCGGCAGTGGCGATCACGAGGCGGCCAGCTGTGTAATCCGCGGGTGCGATACGGACCAGGTGGGTCGGCTCCGACGGCTGCGGGCTGCTGGCGTCTGCCGGTGCGGCAGGCTGATCCGATGAGCAGGCGCCCAGAATCAGCGCCAGAATCAGCCAGAGTGCGTGCGGCGTTGAGAGGAGAGCGCGGCCGCGGAACTGGCGGCGGGCGAGCGTTGTTGCTGTGTTCATGTTCGGCGTCCTCAGGGCGCGGGCGATGCGCTGTGGGTGGCAGCGGCGGTCGTGGCATCAACAGGCGAGTCTGGCGGTGGAGCGAGTGCGGTCATGCGCTCGATTGCGGCCAGGAAGCGGTGGTAGTCAGCGGCATTGCTCAGACGCTCGCGCTCCAGTTCGAGCGCGGTCGTGCGCGCGTCCAGGACTTCGAGTTGCGAATAGCGGCCTTGCTCGTAGCCGCGCAGTGTTGTTTTCAGAGCGGCTTGGGCCTGAGGAATCAGCGTTTGACTCAGCGTCTCGACCAGCGTGCGAGCGTGCTTCAGCTCCTGAGTCAGGTCGAATAGTGCCGCTTCGGCTCGGACCTGCGCATCGCGTTGCTGCACATCGACGAGTCCGCGCTGGGCCTCAGCCGCGGCGATGCGACCCTGATTACGATCGTTCAGCGGCAATGGCATCAGCAATGTGGTCACCACAGCCAGATCATCGTTGCGTTCAAAACGCCGCAGGCCTGCGCTGAGGATCGGATTGCCGCGCGCCTGCGCGCGAGCAAGCACAAGTTCCGATTCGCGCAGGCGCCGCTCGATGTCGAAACGCGCGAAGTCAGGACTGCTGCGCAGTCGCTTCTGCAGGTGCTCGGCGTCCGGCATGTCCGGCAGTTGCAGCAGATCGGCTTCGGCGTCACTGAACCCGGCTTCGGTTGCACCCCACTGCGCGGCGAGCCAGCGCCGCTGGGTCAGCAGCAGATGTTCGTAGTGCTCGACGTCCAGTTTGGCCCGTTCCATTCCGATCACGGCACGCTGGCGTTCGAGATCGCTGGCGGCACCGGCACTGACCCGGCGGTCGGCCATCGCGTAGACCGACTCCGCGATCCCGGCATTGCGCTGTGCCAGTTGCAGCTGCCGTTGTGACTCGATCACATCAATGAAACGGCGCGTGGTTTCAGCGGCGACGTCGAGCCGGGCCAGTGCATATTCACCGTCGATGCGCACGATGCCGTCGCGCGCCACGGCGACGCGCGCGTTGCGCTTGCTGCCGCCCTCCAGGGCCAGCGACAGGCGCAGCGTGGTTTCCAGTGAATCGGCAGCCGCGTAGTCCCCGGAGCCGGCGAAGTTCTCGACGTCGACGCCGATTTCCGGATTGGGCTTCAGACCCGCCTGCAGACTCAGCGCTTCGGCGGCGTGACGCTGC
>JBFFJL010000664.1:0-1562 GCA_041555955.1 Nevskiaceae bacterium | reverse complement strand
CCAGCATCGAGGCGATCTGCAACGGCTTCAGATAGCCGTCAAGGTAGCCTGCAGTGCGCGGATCGGTCTGCGCATCATCGGCCGCGACATGGCGATCCTCCTTCAACACACGAAATTCGTTCGCGAATGCGCTCTGGGCCAGCACCGCGCCCGCTGAGTGACGCGCTTCGGCTGGCTCGAACAGGTCGATGCAGCGCAGCTCTGTCTCGTCAGCGCTGAACAACCACACGCTGACTCTGTTGACGCCCGTGACTTGCGCGCAGATTTCGGTCAGCTCTTGCGCATACTGATCGAGTTCGCCGGCCATCAGGTGCCTTGAATCGCTGGCGACACCAACCGCCTCGAATTGTGCGCGTTCGCGCGCCTGCTCAGCGGATCGCTGCAGTTCCCCGGTCTTGCGCCGGGTTATGTCAGCAACAACCCCCTGGAAGAACAGTGGAGTGCCCGCGGCATCGCGTTCGATCGTTGAGCGATCAATGACCCAGTGCACGCCGCCGTCGGCGTCTCGAATGCGGTACTCCTGCTCGAACTGGGCGACCCCGCTGGCGACATGGGCTTCTACTTCGGCGACGACACGGTCGAGGTCGTCCGGGTGAATCAGATCGGCGTAGGATGGTTTGCCGGACAGGATATCTTCAGGACGATAGCCCCAACGAAGGACATTCTGTGACACGTAGGCCACCGGCCAGCCGGGCTGCTGCGCGTTCCAGCGAAACAGCATGATCGGGCTCTGCTCGATCAGCAGTGTGGCGAGGCTCAGCTTCTGTTCGGCCTGTTTGCGCCACGTGATATCGCGCAGGCTGACGACCACGCCACTGATGCCGGGCATATCGACCAGATTGCGCGATGCCGACTCTACCGTCATCGTCGATCCGTTCTTGTGGATGAATCTCAGCTCGTGATGCCGTGTTTGTCCCGGGTTCCGGATCAGTTCGGCCAGTTGGGCGCGGGCTTTGGGATGGTCGCGCGGATCGACCAGCTCAAGGAAGTTGCGGCCAACCAGCTCAGACGGGTCGTAGCCGCCAACGCTGCGCACTGACGGACTGACGTAACTGATGATGCCGTCGACTCCGGCAACGGTAATGACGTCGCTGATCGATTCAGTCAGGGAGCGAAAGCGCAGTTCATTGTTCTGCAGCGCCTGCTCTGCGGCTCGCCGTGCGCTGATGTCGCGGATATTGCACTGGTAGACGCCAACGTCGCCGACGGCATACGCGTTGCTGACGAATTCGACGTCAAGCAGGCGACCATCCTGGGTCTTGAGCCGCAGGTCGTCGTAGCGCACATAGCCGTGCTGCTGCAGTGCTGCGTAGGCCTGTTTCGACGCCGCGGTGTCGGCAAACGCGCCGATCTCCCAGAGTTTCTTGCCCAGCAGTTGTTCGCGACTGTAGCCGAGGATGTTTGTCAGATACGGATTGGCGTCGGTGATTGCACCGGACTGAGCGTCCAGAATCAGAATGCCGTCCTGCGCCGCCTCGAACAGACGCCGATAGCGCATCTCCGACGCATGGACTGCGTGTTCGGCGGCTTTTCGCGCGCGGATGTTGTGTCCCTCATCCAGT
>JBFFJL010000663.1:0-1599 GCA_041555955.1 Nevskiaceae bacterium | reverse complement strand
TGATCGCCAGCAGCAAGGAAACCGGAATCAGGATCACCAGGTACTGCAGGCTGGACAATGCGGCGACCTGGAACAGCAACTCGCGCGGCAGTTCACCGGATGCAGCCTGAGCCAGATATCGTGCAAATCGGGTCGACAGCATGATGCCCAGAAGCACCAGCGTCACCGCGAGCCAGGCAGCACCGGCTTCACGAAACAGGTAGCGATCCAGCAGCCGCTGGGTCATGCGGTGACGCCTCCGCGTGATCCCGTCTCACCGCAGACGGCAGGCATTTCGACGCTGAACTTTTTCACAAAATCCATTGGCCAAGGTACGGTTTTGCCCCACGCACCGTGTGGGCGACGTTTGGCTTTTCGGGTTCGTGGGCTAGAATGCTTCACAGCAGTGCCGGCCCTGAGTTGCAGACACGAGCCGCACCTAACCTCCCAATTCCCCAGCGGTCACCTTGGGCGAACTCTGCCTGATGGCCCGCAATCAAACAACGGCCGCAATCGAGAAGTTTTATGGAATATTTCGTCAAGAGTGGCAATCCAGAGAAGCAGCGCGTCGCCTGTGTGGTTGTCGGCGTGTTCGACCGCCGGAGTCCGTCCGAGGCCGCCAATGTTATCGACAAAGGCAGCGACGGTGTGATCGCCAGCGTCATGCGCCGCGGTGACATGGACGGCAAGCTCGGCTCCACGGTGATTCTGCACAATGTTCCCGGCGCCTTTGCCGACCGCGTGATGCTGGTCGGCCTCGGTCGCGAGCGCAGCTTCGACGAAACTGCCTTCCGCAAAGCCTCCACTGCCGCAGCGCGCGCGCTACGCACGACCGGTGCGATCGATGCGGTGTCGTATCTGACCCACATACCGGTCAAGGGCCGCGACTTTCAGTGGAATGTGGCCCAGGCGGTCATGGCGACGACCGACGCCTATTACCGCTTCGACGAATGCCGCGGCGCCAAGGCGCGCGAAGCGCTGCCGGTTCAGAAGTTGGAACGCTACACCTTCGATGTCCCGCGCCGTTTCGATCTTCCGGCCGGCGAAAAGGGCCTGAGCGAAGGTCTGGCGATTGCCGCCGGCGTCAGCCTGGCCAAGGATCTGGGCCATCTGCCGGGCAATATCTGCACACCGACCTATCTGGCCGAGCAGGCAAAGAAGCTGGCTGCGAGCTACACGCCGATCAAGACCAAGATTCTTGAACAGGCGGACATGGAAAAGCTCGGCATGGGCGCGCTGCTGTCGGTTTCGCGCGGCTCGCGTCAACCGCCGAAGCTGATCGTCATGGAGTACATGAAGGGACGCAAGAATGAAAAGCCGATCGCCCTGGTCGGCAAGGGCCTGACCTTCGACGCCGGCGGCATTTCGATCAAGCCGGCGGCGGCGATGGACGAGATGAAGTTCGACATGATGGGCGGCGCCAGCGTATTCGGCACCATGAAGGCCATCGCCGAGCTGAAGCTGCCGATCAATGTTGTCGGCATCGTCCCGTCGTCCGAGAACCTGCCGGACGGCGACGCCAACAAGCCAGGCGACATCGTCACCAGCATGGCCGGCATCACCATCGAAGTGCTCAACACGGATGCCGAGGGTCGCTTGATCCTGTGCGATGCTTTGACC
>JBFFJL010000662.1:0-1611 GCA_041555955.1 Nevskiaceae bacterium | reverse complement strand
GTCGCCCCTACGGCAATTTTGGAGTTGCGTTGGGTCCATCCGGCCGGTGTTCGAATGCGCATCACGGTCAGCTCACGAACGGACAACAGCCGCTGGAGAGCCGCTTGCGTCGCGCTGGGCGCATTCAACAAACGCTGTCGCCTCCGCGTCGCAGCCTGCAGTCATGTCTGTCTTGTCTGCGTCCCGGCTCAGCATGCTTTCCGACGCGCTCAGGACGCGCCGGCATCCGCAATACCCGCGCATGACGTCAGTCGACTCGGCCAAGGACCCGCCTGTTGATGCGAAATCGGGGCATACCAACCGCCGTCTTCCGTCGCTCCGGCAGGAGGGCCGAGCTCTGGCGCCGTCGCGCCTCGGCCACGCGCTCGAGTTCGCTATTCAGATAGCACCTGCGCGCTGTCGGCGTCGCTTTCACGCGCCGCAGCCTGCTGCGCCAGCGCCGCTGCCTGGGCCGCCTGCATTTCCTTCAACGCCGCGGGATCGTTGATCACGAACGCCGACTCCAGCAGTGGTGAGTCGCTCATCAACATTTCAGGTTGGCGCATCTTGATGACCTTGACGTCAAAGATCTCATGCACGCCGCCGGTGAACTCCATTCGGGCGACCGTCTTGCCATTGCGGGTATCCACCACCCACAGACCGCACAGCTTTTCCTCGACCCGCTCATTCAGCGGGATGCCGCCAAAAATGTTGGTCTCACGCACCTTGGACAAGCCGATGAAGGCCAGCGGGCCGACAAACATCAGGCCGCGGGTGAAGCCCGGCAATTCCGCGACATCCGTCAAGCGCCCGTCGTTCTCGACCCGGGTCAGCGCACCGCGACCCGAGTTCAGAACCCACAGATGATCCTTGTGCCAGCGCGGCGAATGCGGCATCGACAAGCCCTTCACCACAACCTCGCCCGTCGGATAGCTCATGATGACGCCGCCGCTGGCTTTGTTGTCGCGCCAGCCCTGGCGCGTATCGGTCGTGCCGAGGGCGCTGACATAGGCGATCTGACCCTTGCGCAGCGCCATGCCATTCAGATGGCAGCGGTCTTCGCCGGCGATCTGACTGATGAAGGGCGGACGCCAGCGCGGCACGAAACTGGAGTCCTCGTCGAAGGTACACAGACAGGAAAACCGGGTATTCACCGCCCACAGTTCATTACCCACGTAACCCATTTCGTGGATCCGGATATCGCCGGTCCAGCGCTGCTGGCTCGGCAGAAAGCAGCCGTCCCAGCTATCCGGATCGGGCAAGCGCCGCGTCACCGCCGGCTGGTTGCGGAAGGACCATACCGATTCCTTGGTACCGATGGACAGGCCGGACCGATTGAGCGCGATGCCCATCGGGCTCCGGAACTTGCGGAACGCAGTGCGCAACTTGGTCGGCGTCTCGGCCGACACCACAATCAGCTGTCCGGCCTGGTAGGTCGAGATCAGCACCGACAGCCCGTTCTGATGCAGCAAATGCGGAAGGCCCTTGGTGTACCTGAGTTCAACTTTCTCGCCCTTGACGCCGATTGGCGCCTCATCGGTCGGGGCTGCGGTCGGCGTCGCCGCGTTCGGGGCCTGATCTGTCATTTGCGTCCGGTTCCTGCGCTTGAAAGGCGGACGCGGTCGAGTGTCG
>JBFFJL010000661.1:0-1625 GCA_041555955.1 Nevskiaceae bacterium | reverse complement strand
GCTGCCGCCAGGCGATCCAGTGCTGCGTCGCTGATGGTGAGGGTGATGCCGCGTTCGGCCAGGCGCGCGACGACGTGCCGGGTCTGGATGGCGGCGATCGAGCGGATATTGCCCGACCCTAGCGGATGGAACACCACCGATTCATCGATACGGTTGATGAATTCGGGGCGGAAATGCTGCGAAACCACTGCCATCACGGCTTCCTTGATCGCGCTGTAGTCCTGATTGTTGCCCTGGCTCATCATCTCCTGGATCAGCGAGCTGCCGAGATTCGATGTCATCACGACAACGGCATTGCGGAAGTCCACCGTGCGGCCCTGACCGTCCGTCAGGCGGCCGTCGTCGAGTACCTGCAGCAGCACATTGAAGACTTCCGGATGCGCCTTTTCGACTTCGTCAAGCAGGATCACCGAGTACGGCCGGCGACGCACCGCCTCGGTCAGATAGCCGCCCTGATCGTAGCCGACGTAGCCCGGGGGCGCGCCGATCAGACGGCTGACTGAATGCCGCTCCATGAATTCGGACATGTCGATGCGCACCATCGCGTCGTCGGAGTCGAACATGAACGATGCCAGAGCCTTGCACAGCTCGGTCTTGCCGACGCCGGTGGGGCCGAGAAACAGGAACGAGCCGATCGGCCGGTTCGGGTCCGACAGGCCGGCGCGCGAGCGGCGGATCGCGTTCGAGACAGCGACGATCGCTTCGTCCTGGCCGATTACGCGCTCGTGCAACGCATCTTCCATCCGCAGCAGCTTGTCGCGCTCGCCTTCAAGCAGCTTGGAGACGGGAATCCCGGTCCAGCGGCCGACGATTTCGGCGATCTCGTCTTCACCAACGCTGGTGCGCAGCAACTCGAACTTCTGTGGTTCGGTGGCGCTGGTCGCGGCCTGCGCCACGCGCTTTTCGAGCGCGGGGATGACGCCGTACAGAATTTCCGAGGCACGGCCGTGGTCACCAGCGCGCAGCGCGACCTCGTATTCCTGGCGCGCGCGCTCCAGTTCCTCCTTGGTGCCGGCGCTGCCAGCAACCGAGGCCTTCTCTGCAGTCCACTTTTCTTCAAGGTCGGCGTATTCGCGTTCCAGCTTGGCGATCTCTTCTTCCATCGCGGACAGGGACTTGCGTGCGCCTTCGTCGTCTTCCTTCTTCAGCGCCTCGCGTTCGATCTTCAGCTGGATCAGACGGCGGTGCAGCCGATCCAGTGCTTCGGGTTTGGAATCGATCTCGATGCTGATCTTGGACGCGGCTTCGTCGACCAGATCGATGGCCTTGTCCGGCAGGTTGCGGTCGGTGATGTAGCGGTGCGACAGCTTGGCGGCGGCAATCAGCGCGCCATCGGTGATGTCGACCTTATGGTGGACTTCGTAGCGTTCCTTCAGTCCGCGCAGGATCGCAATGGTGTCCTCGACACTGGGTTCGCCGACCAGCACCTTCTGGAAGCGGCGCTCCAGCGCGGCGTCCTTTTCGATGTACTTGCGGTATTCGTCCAAGGTGGTGGCGCCAACGCAATGCAGCTCGCCACGCGCCAGTGCCGGCTTGAGCATGTTCCCGGCGTCCATCGCACCGTCGCCCTTGCCGGCGCCGACCAGCATGTGGATCTCGTCGATGAACAGGATGATGCTGCCTTC
>JBFFJL010000660.1:0-1635 GCA_041555955.1 Nevskiaceae bacterium | reverse complement strand
TTCTGCATCCTCATACTTGGTCGGGATCAGGTTGGTAGGGTTAGGACCAAACGTGTCCGCCTCGGGAAATATCGGTGGCGGAGTGGTCAGGATCGTATGCGCCGGATCCGACGCATCACGTGTAGAAAAGGGGACGCGTGGCTGCTGATTTGAATCGAACATATCGATGCAAAACTGGTTCAGGCCAGCAAGGCCTTGTGCCGTCGCAGGTGCCCCTCCTAGCAGCGCTGCAACCGGCAAGGCTGCCAGTGCTGCTACTCTGATGGATTTAATGAACATTTCATAGTCTCCGTTTTAATGTTGAGCTGGTTCCCCGGTGCGTCCGGGGGCCAGTATCTCAGACTTCGCGGTTGTGGTTGCGAGTGTCGTTCATTTCGAACACACGCGGCCCGGCGCGGCGCATCTTGCCATCCGCCGCCATTGGCTGCGGCATCACCCAGCTGATACGGCTTGCCGCATCATCGGGCTGGATGCCGTAGGGGAATGCCCCCCAAAGGCCAACGCTGCCATTGCCATAAAACACCACATCGACCTTGCGCTTGCCCGGCTGGGTGCTGTGCCCCATACGGTACATCCGGAAAGCAAGATCCGAGCAATGCCCTTTCGAGCCTGTCAGGAATTGCCAGCCATCACGCGCGCCCATGTCCTTGGCGAATTGTGCCAAACGCTCGGGCGTGTCATGCTCGGGGTCACGGGTGATCGAATAGACCTGCACATCGCGGCCAACCTTGTCGCCAAGCTCGGCAACTACATTGCTCACAAAGCGAGTGATCGGAAAATGCTCTTCATCACGAATGCTCATGAAATGCATCATCACGATCTTGTTTTCGATAAAGCCCTCATAGAAGGACATACCAAGCCCGTCTTGATTGACCATCATCACATTGGGGAACGCATCGCGTTGCCCAGTGTCGATAAGCCCTCCGCTATCCACCGGATTGCAAAGCACCGCCGCATCATTGGGTCCGCGGGTTGCAGCAAGTGCCCGGAATTCGGCGGCCTTTTGTGCAGCCGATCGTTCGGCGGCGGCACGTTCGGCCGAGCTTCCCGCAGTGGTGGTGAACCCAACCGCTGCGGCAACCGGTAATCCGGTCAGAAATTGACGTCTGTTAGTCATAATATTCTCCTCTTAAACTCAAGAGATTTCCTTGACGGTTTGGATTAATCACCCTGACCCGGCTCAACGATGTCCCAGCGGATCATCATCGCGTGGTCTTCGTGCACAACGTTGTGACAGTGCATCACATGCTTGCCGAAGAAATCACGCCAGCGGCCAAAGAACACCACTTCGTCATTCGGTCCAAGTGACACCACATCTTTGCGAGCGTGCCGGATATCGTCTTCAGCGATCGGACGACCGTTGACTTCGAGTATCCTGAACTCTTCAAAATGGGTGTGTACCGGATGAGCCCAGTTGGCGCCCTCGTTGCGGAAGGTCCAGATCTCGGCAGAACCCTGCTCGATCTTGGCATCCACACGGTTGGGATCCATAAGGCGTCCGTTCACTGTCCAAAGACCGTTGTCATAGTCGAACACAAACAAACGCTTGCGGCGAACTTCTGACATCTGAACTTTCGGCAGCTTGCGCATCTGCGTCGGAACTTTCGACGGGTCAGCAACCAGATCACCTGTGGG
>JBFFJL010000659.1:0-1644 GCA_041555955.1 Nevskiaceae bacterium | reverse complement strand
GTGCTGCGCCAGACAGAACTGCATACGGGCCCCGAAGTTCCGGGCCCAGTCGCGCAGACAGGGCAGATTCAGATACGGCCGCTGGGCGCGGACTTCATAAGTGCGTGCATACAGGGCATAGACGGTCTCCCACTGCGTGTCGTCGAGCGAGTCGCCGGCGCACCAGCGGATATCCAAACCACTGGTCTGCGTTCTGCGACGCTCGGCGCGGATGTTCTTGCGCCGCCGCGCATTCAGTGCGGCCAGGAACGCGGCGAAGTCGGCGTAATCGCGGTTATGCCAGACGTAGCGCAGCTGAACGCGTTGCAGCCAGCCCTGTGTGCCCAGCAGGCGGCTTTCGGCTGCCGGCAGATACAGCAGATGGGCGCTGGATGCCTGGTGTACGTGCAGTTGATCAAGCAGCGCATCGGCGAGGTGCAGGCGCTGCGCGTCGGTGTCCGCAATCAGGCGCGGGCCGGGCACCGGTGTGAACGGCACGCAGCACACCAGTTTGGGGTGGTAGTCCAGGCCTTGCTGCTGGTAGGCCTGTGCGATCTGGAAGTCAAAGACGAACTCGCCCCAGGAATGGCTCTTGCGATAGCACGGCGCCCAGGCGCCATTGCCAAGGCTGAGCGGCGCCGGGGTCCAGCCGATCGCGGGCGTGACGCAGCCGTGCTGTTCCAGCGGTTGCAGGTAACCGGCGGACGTAAACAAGGATCCGGCGCTGACGCCGGATTCTTCGGGTTCGGGGGTCGTGGCAGACATACCCGGCTAGCCTAAGCGCCGCCGGGCAGATTGGCCAAGGCCTCGCGGGATCGAGCGTGAGACTATGACCGCAGCTACTGCGTCAGCATCGCGTAAAGCTGATCCTTCAGGTGGACGCGCTTCATCTTGGCCTGCTCGACGACCGCGTCGGACGGCGTCTCGATTTCCTCTTCCATCCGGCGCACTTCGCGATCAGCGTCGTGGTATTCCTCGAACAGGCGTGCAAAGTGCGCATCGGTGGTCTTCAGCTCGTGAATCTTGTCCCGCAGCTCGGGAAATTCATGAACCAGATCATGCTTTTCAATCGTCATGGAATCGTGCGCTAGTGTGTGTTTGGATAGCCAGTGTCTCGCGATCCGATGCGGCCCGCGTTGATGCCGATCAATGGCAGTTCAGTCGTCGACAGAATTCCGTAGCGACTTCAGGCGACCGTGCCGGACCTTGCTATCGACGCGTTTGCGCTGCGCCGAGCGGGTTGGCCGGGTTGCCTTGCGCGCCTTGGGAAGATGCCCGGCGGCCTGGATCAACGCTGCCAGCCGTTCCAAGGCATCTGCGCGGTTCTGTTCCAGGCTGCGAAAGCGCTGTGCCTTGATTACCAGGACGCCATCGCTGCCGATGCGGCGGTCCTTCATTCCGAGCAGGCGTTGCTGATGCTCCACCGGCAATGACGAGTGCGGAATGTCGAAGCGCAGGTGAATCGCGCTGGAGGTCTTGTTGACGTTCTGACCGCCAGCGCCCTGTGCGCGGATCGCACTGAGTTCGACTTCGTCAGGCGCCAAAGACAGCCCGGCACCGATGTCAATTCGATCGTTCATCGGTGCCGGGCGCGCATCAGCTGGCCGATTTCTCGGCGATCCAGCGATCGATCTTCTGTTCCAGGATGTCCAGCGGCACGGCGCC
>JBFFJL010000658.1:0-1645 GCA_041555955.1 Nevskiaceae bacterium | reverse complement strand
GTCTTCACCTCCGTGTCGGATCTGAAGAGAAAGCTCATGAAATACATCCGGCGCTATAACAGCCAAGCCAAACCAGTGAAGTGGAAGTACTTCGATACGTCACGGCGAATTACTCCCAGTTCAATCGTTACAGTCCACTAGCCGGCTACGCCGTCACCGCCGTGGACCTCGCTCCCAGCGCAATCGAAGCCACCGCGACCCAGCTGCACGAAGCCGGCGCGCAAGCACAGCTGATTCACGCCGACCTGCTGCAATGGACGCCGGAGCATGCCTTCGATGCGGTCTACGAACAAACCTGTCTGTGTGCGCTGATGCCCGACCTGTGGCCGTCCTATGCCGCACGGCTCGCACTGTGGGTCCGCCCCGGCGGCACCCTCGCCATCCTGTTCATGCAGACCGGCCTCGAAGGCGGCCCGCCATTTCACTGTGCCCTGCCGCGCATGCACGAACTGTTCGATCCTCAACTGTGGGAGTGGCCCGACGAAGCAGACCGACTGACGATCAAGCACCCCAACGGCGGCACCGAACTCGGCTACCGGCTGACGCGGCGCGCCTGACCTCGCCAAGTTACACATGATTGACCCGACACCCCGCCGTGCGGGGTGTTCGCATTTATGGGATTGCGCACCGGCGATGCCGGGCGTTTAATGCGGTCAAGAAATGCGCGCGGCCTCCGCAACGGAGGACCGCCAACACCATCGCGAAGGGAGGGAACCCCGACGATGCAACCGCTGACGGAAACTCTCACTGTGCATTGCGCACCCGCACGTCGTCGGGCGCTTCACGATGGCAGAAACAGAAAGACTTTCGCGATTAATGCGTTGTTTTTGATTTCAAGGCAACGCAAACGGCATCAAATTCATGCCGTCTAGATATCACACGGGGCTTCTAGCTACCCCCGAGGAAGTGCAAAGACTTCAATTGGAGACTCTGTTTCCATCTGCATCCTTCATCCCAGACCCAACAAGAAGGTACTTCTGCAACGATACGGGCAGTCGGTGGACGTTCTCCTGTTTCGAGATGAGAAGTGATCCGCAGTACTTCACCCCTCCTCCCGACATGAGGCCTTGCGTAGAAGTATTGATTGAGGCAAGCAACACAGAAGAAGCGATAAATTACCTTTCGCTATTAAGGTCTGGCCTGCTTCTGGCTCTTCCCAATCCTTGGGCTCATCACTGTGGACTGATGCACCCGATCGAGTATTTAGGCGAGGGCGATCTGCGCTTGGATTCTGAGCCATTTTGGTCCCAGTTTTCCTACGAAGGCCGTTTGAACGTTGGCCTATTCACACTGAACGCCGCACTCGGACACGGGAGTTTTGTGTATGCCCTAGAGAAATACAGCTTTAGTCTAGAACTCGATGGTGCTACGGCGCACTCAACGCACCCATCGTACGGGCAGATATTTGAGAACACTTCGCCAATCGCTCGCGATCATGTCCGGCAACTCGCCGCAATCATCTTCGCGTACTCAGCGATTGAGGAACTCGGGCTGGAGATTAGGGCTAGTGGACTGTAACGCTTATTTCGGGAGTATCATCACGCCTATGGAGGGCGCGATGAAACTGACGAAAAGCGAAGTTGCGGAGTTGCGGATGCAAGCCAATGCGCGAGGCGGTCGTGCTGACTCGGCCCGGCGTGCTCGT
>JBFFJL010000657.1:0-1664 GCA_041555955.1 Nevskiaceae bacterium | reverse complement strand
GTTGCGCCGGGCGACGTTGAGCGACGAATTACCCGTTTTGAGGTAGGTGTGTCCGCGATCCAGATGTCAGGATGCCGGCATCACGGAACACGCGGCGACCGGCCTGCGCAGGGCGCGCACCCACACTCGATTTGGGCGGCGTGCCGCGGATCTCGCGGCCCCGCACGGCGGTCTGGTCGCTGGCAATATCGAGGAGCGCGCGGATGCATCGGGCCCGGAAAATGCGGCGATGGCTGTCGGTGATGATGCTGGCGGTACCCGCAGTGGCGCTGGCCAAGGCCCCTGCGGAACAGGTGGTGCGGCTTGATGGCCCCGAACTGACCTGCATGGGCGCCGAGCGTGCCGGCAGTACCGACGGCGTTGCGGCGTATAGCGGACAGTGGGCGGGAACGTGGCCGGGGCAGACCAAGCCGCAGGGATACGAGCCGGGGCCGTACGCCGCCGAGAAGCCGCTGTTCAAGGTCACCCATGACAACAGCGCGCAGTACGACGCCGTGCTGAGCGACGGGGTCAAGGCCTTGCTCCAAGCCTATCCCGAGACGTTCTGGATCAACGTCTATCCCAGTCACCGTGACTTCCGCCCACCGCAATGGGTCTGCGACGCGGCAAAGTACAACGCGGCCCATGCCGAGCTGACGGACGAGGGGATGGGCGTCACCGGGGTCGGCGGCGCGCCGGCATTTCCGTTGCCGACGTCCGGTGACGAGGCGATGCGGTCGGTGCAGACGACGTTTCGCTCATGGACCGAAAAAGCCGAGCTCGACATTGCGGTGGTCTATTCCGGCGGCGAGATCGCCTGGGGCCGCAACAAACTGATGACGATGAGCCCGATGAACAAGCCGGGCGACAAGCGACCGTCGTTGACCGAGAAGATCGGCGCCTATTTTCTGCACAGCACGCTGTTGCCCGAACGTGATCGCGGATTGGTCGCCGTCGGATTCCAGCTGTCCAACTTCAAGGATGGCTCGACCCAGGCCTGGCAATACCAACCGGGGACGCGGCGTGTGCGGCAGGCGCCGGAGGTCGGCTTTGACTACCCGGTACCGCCGGCGGGCTTGCACACCTCCGACGAGGACAGCGGCTTCAACGGCTCGCCGGAGCGCTACACCTGGAAACTCGTCGGCAAGAAAACGCTGATCGTTCCGTACAACAATTTCAGGATCAATGATCCGACCCTGAGCTACAAGGACATCCTCAAGTCGAACAGCCTCAATCCGGAGTATGTCCGCTACGAGACCCACCGTGTGTGGGTGGTCGAGGGCACTCTGAAGTCCGGCATGCGCCACGTCTACACCAGGCGACGGGTGTACATCGACGAAGACACCTGGCTGATCGTTTCCGCCGACGAGTACGACCATCGCGGGCAACTCTGGCGAGTCCCGATGATCCTGTATTTCTACTCACAGGCATCCGGCGCGTATCACCGGGGCGTGCAGGTCTTTCACGACCTCACCGCGCAGGCGTACGAAGCCAATAACCTGCTCAACGAACGCAATGACGACGACTGGTGGCGCATCAACACGCCAATGTCGCCGACGATGTTCACGCCGGATGCTGCAGCCCGTGCCGGACGCTGAGCGCCTGCGGTACGCGTGACCTCAACCGCCGAACTGCATCGACACGCCGGCGTAGACATTGCGTTCCGGTGCCGGTTCAAAGAAGCG
>JBFFJL010000656.1:0-1667 GCA_041555955.1 Nevskiaceae bacterium | reverse complement strand
TCTACGCCGAAGAGGATTTCAGCGCGCGTCCGGCGTTCACCGATCCGGAAATCCGCCGCGCCAACCTGGCCGGGGTGATTCTGCAGATGGCGACCCTGGGCCTGGGTCACGTCGATGATTTTCCCTGGGTCGACCCGCCGGACGGCCGCCACGTCAGCGAGGCGGTGCGCGTGCTGACGACCCTGGGCGCGTTCGACGAGTTCGGCGAGTTGACCGCGCTGGGGCGCAAACTCGGACGTCTGCCACTGGACCCGCGCATCGCACGCATTGCGCTGGCCGGCGCCGGCACCGCCGCGGCCGATCCGGTGTTCGTGCTGGCGGCGGCGCTGTCGGTGCAGGACCCGCATGAAGTCCCGCCCGACGCACAGGACGCCGCACGGCAGAAACACGCGCTGTGGCGCGACAAGAAATCCGATTTCCTGTCGCTGCTGAATCTGTGGCTGCGCTGGCAGCAGTGGAGTGCGTCATCGTCCAACCGCCAGCTGCGCCGCGTGTGTCGCGATCACTTCGTGTCGTTCCTGCGCATGGAGGAATGGGAGGCGGTGTACCGGCAGGTCTGCGATGTGCTCGATCACGACCGCAAGAATCAGCAGCACCGCTGGACCACGGAATCGCTCGAATCGCTGTACGCGCCGATCCATCAGGCCCTGCTGGCCGGGTTGATCGATCACATCGGCCAGAAGATGCCGGAGGCGCCCGAGTTCCAGGGCCCCAAGGGCCGCCGCTTCCGCCTGCATCCGGGCTCGGCGCTGCAGAAGAAACCGCCGCCCTGGGTCATGAGTGCGCAACTGGCACAGACCACGCGGCTGTACGCACGCACCAACGCCGCGGTCGAACCGGCATGGCTGGAGCAGGTCGGCGCGCATCTGGTCAAACGCGCCTTGCTGCACCCGACCTGGAACCCGCTACGCGGCGAAGTGAGCGCAACCGAACTGGTCACCCTGCTGGGGCTGTCGCTGATCAAACGCCAGCGTCACTACGGCTCGACACATCCGCAGGAAGCGCGCGAGATTTTCATTCGCGAAGCGCTGGTCGGCGGCGAGATTCCAAAGAAGCCGCAGTTTCTCGAACACAACTTCAAGCTGATCGACGAGATCCGTGACAAGGAGATCCGCCTGCGGCGCCCGGATCTGCTGGCCGACGACGCGCAGATTCATACGTGGTACGACGCGCGCATTCCTGAAGATATCTGTACCAGCGCCGCGCTGAAACGCTGGCTCGGCGGTCCGGAAGGCCGCCAGCGCATCGCGGCGCTGACGATGCAGCCTGCCGACGCGCTGAAACCCGGCGCCTCGGCCGACGTCAGCGATGCGTTTCCGGATCACGTGGACATCGCCGGCGTGCGCATTGCGCTGTCCTACCACCACGATCCCGGCGCCGAACACGATGGCGTGACCTTCCACATTCCACTGGCGCAGGCACACGCACTGCCGGCCGAACCGTTCGAGTGGCTGGTCCCGGGCCTGCTCGCAGCCAAGATCGAAGCGCTGATCCGCAGCCTGCCGAACAAGCTGCGCCGCGCGTTCACCCCCGCCGCCGAATTCGCCAATGCCGCCAGCGGCCGGCTGCACAGCGCACAGGGCGATCTGCTGACGCAGCTCTGCAATGCGCTGCAGGCGATGACCGGCACCACGGTCACGCCCGAGGATTTCGGTCTTGCCAGGACC
>JBFFJL010000655.1:0-1674 GCA_041555955.1 Nevskiaceae bacterium | reverse complement strand
TACCGGGTCTCCCTCGTCCAAGGAGAAATGACATGCACGAACAAGCTTCCGCCTACGGCCTGTGGCTACTCGTCGGCGTCAACTCGGCGCTGTTCATCTTCTTCGCCTTCAGCTTCGCGC
Organism: Nevskiaceae bacterium; assembly: GCA_041555955.1. Lineage (GTDB taxonomy): Bacteria > Pseudomonadota > Gammaproteobacteria > Nevskiales > Nevskiaceae > Solimonas. The sequence goes on along the minus strand of JBFFJL010000655.1, from coordinate 1,554 downwards.
CGCCGAAAAGCTCGCGCGACTGGCGCAGCCTCGGCGCGTTCTCGGCCTTCATCCTCGCGCTGTTCACCGAGATGTACGGCTTTCCGCTGACGATCTATTTCCTGTCCGGATGGCTGACGTCGCGCTTCCCGCAGGTGGACTGGCTGGCCCACGACTCCGGGCATCTGCTGGAGATGCTGTTCGGCTGGGAGGCGAATCCGCACTTCGGTCCGTTTCACCTCGCCAGCAACGTGCTGATCATTGCCGGCTTCTGGATCGTTGCCAGTGCCTGGCGCGTGCTGCATGCGGCGCAGCGGGCCGGGACACTCGCCACGACCGGCGCCTACGCGCGCGTTCGCCATCCCCAGTACGTCGGTTTCGTGCTGGTGATGACCGGCTTCCTGCTGCAGTGGCCGACGATCCTGACGCTGCTGATGTACCCGGTCCTCGTCACCATGTACGTGCGCCTGGCGCGGCGTGAAGAAGGCGACGCCCGCCGCGAGTTCGGCGCCGACTATGAGCGCTACGCGGCGACCGTGCCGGCGTTCATTCCGCGGTTTGGGTCGCGATCCGCGTCCCAGCACCCGCACCGGGGCTCACCATGAGGCTGGGATTCCACGGCGCGACCGGCACCGTCACCGGGTCGAAATATCTGGTGCAGACGGAAAAGGCGAACCTGCTCGTCGATTGCGGCCTGTTCCAGGGCTACAAGCAACTGCGTCTGCGTAACTGGTCACCGCTGCCGTTCGACGTGCGCACGCTGGATGCTGTAATGCTGACGCACGCGCACCTCGATCACACCGGCTATCTGCCGCTGTTGATCAGGAACGGCTATGCCGGCCCGGTATATTGCACCGAGGCGACATACGACCTGTGCAAGATCCTGCTGCCGGACAGCGGACGGCTGCAGGAAGAGGATGCAGAGCGCGCCAACCGCCGCGGCTACAGCAAGCACAAGCCGGCACTGCCGCTGTACACGGAGAAGGATGCGCTGCGTGCGCTGGAGCGCTTCGAGCCGCTTGCGCTGCACCGGGACTTCAGCCCGGCGCCGGGGCTGAGCCTGCAGCTGTACCGGGCCGGACACATTCTCGGCGGCAGTTTCGTTTACATCCGCGACAGACACAGCTCGGTGCTGTTCACCGGCGACCTCGGCCGGCCGAACGATCCGATCATGCATCCACCGGAGGCAGTCGAGTCACCGGATTTTCTGGTCGTGGAATCGACCTACGGCAACCGGCTGCACGAGAAGACCGACCCGCATCACGAACTGGGCGCGGTCATCGCCCGCACGATCGCGCGCGACGGCGTCGTCGTCATTCCGTCGTTCGCTGTCGGCCGCACGCAGCACCTGCTGTGGTGCATCCACCGCCTGAAGAGCGAAGGCGCCATTCCGGACACGCTGCCGGTCTATCTCAACAGCCCGATGGCGCAGGACGTGACCGCGGTCTATCACCGCCATCGCGTCGAGCACCGGCTGAGTCCGGACGAATGCCAGGCGATGTGCCACGCGGCCCGCTACGTCAACACCGTCGAGGAATCCAAGGCGCTGAACCAGCGCAAGGGACCGATGGTGAT
>JBFFJL010000654.1:0-1680 GCA_041555955.1 Nevskiaceae bacterium | reverse complement strand
GCCGCCGGGCGGCTGAGCTGTCCTCATGCCGATGAATTCGATCCGTCTGCTCAGCATTGACGTCGGCACCCAGAGTGCGCGTGCGATCGTGTTCGACGCGCAGGGACGGTTGCTGGTCAAGGCCCAGCAGATTTTTGAGCCAACCTATCAGTCGCCGCATCCAGGCTGTGCAGAGCAGTATCCGGAGGTCTACTGGTCGGCGGTCGCGCGCTGCTGCCAGCGACTCTGGGAACAATTGGTGGTACGGCCCGAGCAGATCTCCGCCGTCAGCCTGACGACGCAGCGCGCGACGATGGTCTGTGTCGGCGCGGACGGCGAAGTTCTGCGTCCGGCCATCGTCTGGCTCGATCAACGCCGCTGCACCGCGCCGCCCAAGCTGCCACCGCTATGGCGCGGACTGTTCCGGCTCGTCGGCGCAACGCCGCTGATCGAGCATTTGCAGCGGGAAGCCGATGCCAACTGGCTGGCGCAGCACGAACCCGAGCTGTGGCGACGTACTGAGCACTATTTGCTGCTGTCCGGCTGGCTGACGCATCGTCTGGTCGGGGAATATGTGGACTCGACGGGCTGCCAGGTCGGCTTCATTCCATTTGACTACCGTCGGCAGGACTGGGCCGCAGCCGGTGATTTCAAATGGCAGGCGCTGGCGATCCGTCGCGAGCAGCTGCCGCGTCTGGTTCCGCCGGGCAGCAGTCTGGGAACCCTGAGCAAAGACGCTGCGCAGACGCTCGGCTTGCCGGCGGGGGTGCCGGTGATTGCGGCAGCGGCGGACAAAGCCTGTGAGGTGCTCGGCAGCGGCGTGCTGGAGCCCGACGTTGCACAACTGAGTTTCGGTACGACGGCGACCATCAACACCACGCAGTCGCGCTATCTCGAAGTCCAGCGCATGCTGCCGCCGTATCCGGCGGCGCTGCCCGGCGCCTACAACACCGAAATCCAGATCTATCGTGGATTCTGGATGGTGTCGTGGTTCAAGCGCGAGTTCGCGCATCGGGAAGTCGCCCTGGCGGCAGAGCGTGGCGTATCCACCGAGGATCTGTTTGACGAGTTGATCGGCCAGATTCCACCGGGGGCCATGGGCCTGATGCTGCAGCCGTACTGGTCGCCCGGCGTGCGCGATCCGGGGCCGGAGGCCAAGGGCGCGATCATCGGCTTCGGTGACGTGCATACGCGTGCGCATTTCTACCGCGCGATCATTGAAGGCCTGATCTACGGATTGCGCCGCGGCAGCGAACAGATCCGTCGGCGCAGTGGCCGGCCGATCCGCTTGCTGCGTGTCGCTGGTGGCGGCTCGCAGTCGGATCAGGCGATGCAGATCACGGCGGACATCTTCGGTCTGCCAGCCGAGCGTCCGGAGATCTACGAAACGTCGGCGCTGGGCGCGGCGATCAACGCCGCGGTGGGGCTGGGGGTGCATCCTGACTATCCGACAGCGGTGAAGGCGATGACCCGGGTCGGTGCCCGTTTCGAGCCGCGGCCCGAGGCCGTGGCGGTCTATGACGCGCTGTACCGCCAAGTGTATGGACGCATGTACGGTCGCCTGCGGCCGCTGTATCGAGCCATCCGGCGCATCACCGGCTATCCGCCGTAGTCCAGGCGTGGCGCTTCAAGCCGCCGCTTGCACGTTCTTCCACCATTGCCCGGAAATCACAAAACGCGGGAAGGTGATGAATTGCTCGG
>JBFFJL010000653.1:0-1685 GCA_041555955.1 Nevskiaceae bacterium | reverse complement strand
TATCGTAACCGGCCCTTTTTACTCTACAGAGTGGCTAAGCTTAGAGCTGCTCAGCGTTCTCTGCCAGGTAGGCTGCCACACCATCAGGAGAGGCATTCATACCTTTTTCGCCATCTTTCCAGCCAGCCGGGCAGACTTCGCCGTGTTCCTCGGTGAATTGCAGTGCGTCAACCAGACGCAGCGCCTCATCCACGTTGCGGCCCAGCGGCAGGTTGTTGACGGTGGCGTGCTGCACGATGCCTGCCTTGTCGATCAGGAAGGTGGCACGGAAGGCCACGCTGTCCTGATGCTCGACGCCAAAGGCGCGGGTGATTTCATGATTGACGTCGGCCACCAGCGGGAACTTGACCGGGCCGATGCCGCCATTGTTGATCGGCGTGTTGCGCCAGGCGAAGTGCGAGAAGTGGCTGTCGATCGACACGCCGATGACCTGCACGTTGCGGTCTTCGAATTCCTTGAGGCGATGATCGTGCGCGATGATCTCGGACGGGCAGACGAAGGTGAAGTCCAGCGGGTAAAAGAACAGCAAAACGTATTTGCCCTGGTAGTCGGACAGCTTGACGTCCTTGAAGCTGCCATCAGCCATCACGGCGGTGGCCTTGAAGTCGGGGGCGGGGCGGTTAACGAGAGTGCTCATTCAGTTCGTCCTTGTGGAGTGGGTAAGTCGTGGGATCGGGTCGCCAGGATGCTGTCACGACCGGTGCCGCATTCAGTGCCCAGCGCAATCCTACGAGTTCGAATCTGATAGGTCAAAGCATAATTATTTATGTAGTCGATAGCGTCATCCAATCGAAAAAATCGCTGTGACGAGGGCTGTAACTGATTCTTCATCTATTGTTCATATCCTCCGCGTGGTTTCTAATGGACTGATGACAATGCAAGGAAAACTGATCCTCGTGGTCGAGGATGAGGCTCCGATCCGCGAGATGCTCAGATTCGCGTTGAATCGAGCTGAGTTTCGGGTGGCCGAGGCGTCCGGGGCGCAGGAGGCACGGCTGCGTGTCGCTGACGAGCGCCCTGATCTGATTCTGATGGACTGGATGATGCCGGGCATTTCCGGGGTTGAACTGACGCGTGAATTCAAGCTTCAGGCGACGACACGCGACATTCCGATCATCATGGTCACCGCGCGCGCTGAGGAAGAAGACAAGGTTCGCGGGCTCAACATTGGTTGTGACGACTATGTGTCCAAACCGTTTTCGTACCCGGAGTTGATTGCACGCATCCAGGCGGTGTTACGCCGCGCAGTGCCCGGCGGCGAAGAGGAGCGTGTTGCCATCAACGGTCTGGAAGTCGATGCTGCGAGTCAGCGCGTCACCGCCAAGGGTCAGCCGGTGCGGCTGGGCCCGACCGAATATCGTCTGCTGCACTTTTTCGTCAGTCACCCTGAACGCGTGTATACCCGCGAGCAGGTGCTTGATCGTGTCTGGGGTCAGAACGTCTATGTCGAGGAGCGCACGGTTGACGTGCATATCCGTCGGCTGCGCAAGGCGCTGGAGCCGTTTGGCTACGACGCGATGATCCAGACCGTGCGCGGGTCCGGATATCGGTTTTCCGAAACGCTTTGAGGCCATGCCCAGCCGGCCTGAATTCGTACGGTCGGCTGCCGCGCCGACTGATGCCGCGACGCCGTTGAATCCGATCCCTCGGCGACCGGAGTTCCGCAGCTGGACTCTGTGGCGGCG
>JBFFJL010000652.1:0-1708 GCA_041555955.1 Nevskiaceae bacterium | reverse complement strand
TTGCTGACGCTGACCGCGCTGGAAATTGTCCTGGGTATCGACAACATCATTTTTCTGTCGATCATGGCCAACAAGCTGCCCGAAGCGCAGCGCGCACGCGCGCGCACTTGGGGCCTTGCCGGTGCATTGATTACCCGAGTGTTGCTGTTAATGTCCCTGGCGTGGGTTGCGCGACTGACGCAGCCGCTGTTCGAGGTGCTGCAGTACAGCGTGTCCGGACGTGATCTGATTCTGTTCGGCGGTGGCCTGTTCCTGATTGCCAAGAGCACCCTGGAGATTCACCACCATGTCGAGAGCGGGTCCGGACCGGAGCCATCCGAACACACGCCCATCACGACGGCCGCCGTCAGTTTCGTCTCGGTCATCGTGCAGATCATGCTGCTCGACATCATCTTCTCGCTGGATTCGGTGATTACTGCGGTCGGCATGACCGATCGCCTTGGCGTGATGGTCACCGCAATCGTGATTGCGATCGGCGTGATGATGTTCTTCGCTGGCGCAGTCTCGCGCTTCGTCGAACGCCACCCGACGATCAAGGTGCTGGCGCTGGCGTTCCTGATTCTGATCGGCATGGCGCTGACCGCTGAAGGTCTGGGCTTCCATGTGCCCAAGGGCTATATCTACTTTGCGATGGCATTCTCGATCGGGGTCGAGGCGATCAACATGCGCGCACGCGCCAAGCAGCGCGCTACGGCGTGACGAGCAGGGGCGCGTTCCGCCGCCGAGAATCAGGCGACTAGCCCGAATGAAGGGCTGGTCGTTCACTGAGCGAGGTGACTCGCCAGGTCCGATCAGCTCAGTAACTGCTTGCGCATCATGCCGCGATAGACAGCGTCCGGAAGCAGTCGGCGCAGAAACAGCAGACTCTTCGCATCACTGCCGACCGGATAGCGCAGGCGCGCATTGGCGGTCGTTGCGGCATTCCAGATCGTCTCGGCAACCAGCGTCGGCGATGCACCCTTGGCGCCGAAGGCGTTCATGCGGCGCGTGCCCTTGTCGACCGTGTCGTTGTATGCCGTCAGTGTGCGGTCGTGCACGAAGTCGACCGAGCGCTCGTAGAAGTCGGTCTTGATCGCACCGGGTTCGATCAGTTTCACGCGGATGCCCAGTGGTGCCAGCTCGAACTGCAGCGACTCGGTGAAGCCGTCGACCGCCCACTTGGTGGCGTGGTAGACGCTGTAGAACGGAAACGTCAGGCGTCCGCCCATGCTGGCGACATTGACCAGCACGCCGCTGCCACGTTCGCGCATCTGCGGAATCACCGCGCGGCACATCCGCATCAGGCCGAACACATTGGTCTCGAACTGACGTTGCACACGGGCTTCGTCCATCGATTCAAAGGTGCCGACCAGACCATAGCCGGCGTTGTTGACCAGGACGTCGATGCCGCCAAAGCGTGCCTGTACTGCCGCCAGCGTCTGCGTGATCGAGTCGGCGTCGGTCACGTCCAGACGCGTGACCATCCAGCGTGGATCGTCGCGCTCGGATTGCGGTGTGCGCATCGTCGCAACCACATTCCAGCCGCGCTGGAAAAACAATTCGGCGGTTGCTTTGCCGATGCCGGTGCTGGCGCCGGTGATCAATACCGTCTTCATTTATGTGCCCCCTGATTTGATGCGCCCGGCACAGCCGGAACGAAACGGCAGTGTATTCGCACCAAAGCGCATCGGTGAAATGAACGCGCATGAAAAAGGCCCGCCATTGGCGG
>JBFFJL010000651.1:0-1709 GCA_041555955.1 Nevskiaceae bacterium | reverse complement strand
TCGGCACCCACGAGTCGCTGCTGAACACCTGCCCGACGTATCGGGAGATCGTCGAGTCGCAGTTCAGCACGGAGGACGTGGCGTGAGCCGGCAGACGCCCGGTCCGTCCGACCAGCTGAAGCAGACCGAGCGGGTGTATTTCCGCTACTCCAATCTCGGCAATCCGGTTGATTTGGCAAAAAAGAACATCCTGCTTTACTACCTGACCTGGTTCGGCAAGACACGCAACGAGGTGGACTTTGTAGCGCTGGTTCACGAGACAGCCAACTCGCTGGACTCGGCGCGAGGCATTTGGGTAATTCCGCCCAAAGTTCCACGCATGTTCAGGATTCCGCCCGTCGGTTACGATCAGCCGTTCCCGGGATCTGAAGGCTTGATGTTCATCGACATGATTGACATGTACAACGGTGCGTTCGATCGCTATGTCTGGAAACTGGTCGGCAAGCGCGAGATGTATTTGCCGTACAATGGCTATCGTTTGATTGATGGCAGTTTCCGCTACGCTGATCTGCTGCAGTCGCATCATCTGAATCCGGATGCGATGCGCTATGAACGTCATCGCGTCTGGGTGATCGAGGCGAGCGAACGCGGAGGCAAGAAGCACAGCTTCGGAAGGCGCACGTTCTACGTCGATGAGGACAGCTGGAACATCGTGCTGGTCGAAAACGAAGATCACTCCGGGCAGCTGTGGCGATTCCAGGAGGGGAACCTGATCGCGCAGTACGACGTTCCGGCTGCCAATACCGCGCCGACTGTGACCTATGATTTCAAGGAGGGGCGTTACTTCGTCAACCGCCTCGGTGCCGAGGATGATCCGCCCGTCTTCAATCAGTCGATGCGTGATAACGACTTCCTGCCGGCCGTGGTCAAAGGCAAGTACGCGCACTGAGTTCGGCGGCTGTCGCAGAACTTGCGCCTGAAGTGCAACCCTTTTGCCGGTTGCCGCATCGAAGACATGTAACGCGAAATTTGCGTGCAGTCAGCGAAGCGGTGACGAGCAATGAAAAAGACGATCAGATGGGTGCAGGTAGCCGGGGTGGCCGTGGTGACGGCATTTGCCGCTGCGGCAAATGTAGCGGCGGCAGTGAGCGTGCCGCCCCATGTGGCGTTTGATCAGGCTGCCGAGGTTCCAGTGAGCCGAGCGATTGAGCGCCTTCGCCTGGAGCGCGATGCGCAGCTGCGGCGCGAGGCGCAAAGGGCTCTCGCACAGCTGCATTCCGAGGTGGAAAGTGCCTTGGCTCAAGGCGCGGGCAGCGGCGAAGGCCACAGCGTCAACGCTGCGCGCTGAGCCAACTCGTCCTTAGCTCGAACCGACCGATCGCTCCCGTGGGCCGGGCCAGCCGTGTGCGGTTGCGTTCCGGTCTTTTTTCAGGCGCTGGTTTGCATCGCCCGGGCTCCCAGTAATTGCTCCAACAGCTCCGACAGTGCGGGTAGTGCAGCTTGGACTTCGGCTTCGGCGCTGCTGCGCAGGCGGCCGTAAACGGACTGGACTGGACCATTGGCGTGACGGGCACGAGCATCCGCCACCGTCAGCAGCGCCGCACCCGCTTGTGCCGAGTGTTGCCGCAGAAATGCACCAAAGTCAGCAGTCTGGCTGCCGACCCAATCCTGATAGAGTGGATTCAATGCCGCTGCAAATTCGGGCAGCAGGCGGGTGACGGCTCTGGGCAGAATGTCCGGCCGGATCGATTTGGCCATCGCCAGTCCGG
>JBFFJL010000650.1:0-1726 GCA_041555955.1 Nevskiaceae bacterium | reverse complement strand
TGACCTTAAGGGAAACATCACCCACGCAAACGATCTTTTCCTCAAAGCTGTGGGTTATTCAGAGGACGAGGTGGCGGGCCAGCATCACGGTATGTTTGTCGATCCCGCGTATAGGAATTCTCCAGAATACCGGCTGTTTTGGGAGAAACTGAGCAAGGGTGAGCATGACGCAGGCCAGTACAAGCGCATCCGCAAGGATGGATCGGAGCTTTGGATCCAGGCGAGCTACAACCCGATCTGCGACGAGATGGGGCGGCCGTTCAAGGTCGTCAAATACGCGACTGATATCACTGACAAGGTGCGCGCGGAACATGCGCTGCGTCTTGCAGTCGAGCAGTCGCGTGCAGTGCTCAATTCCGCTGCGCAGGGCGATCTCAGTCAACGTGTGCCGATGGATGGCAAGACGGGCGAGATCGAAGCGTTGTGCAAAGGCATCAATACGATGCTGGATGGCATTGAGGAGTCCACGGCGCGTGAACAGAAGATCGCTTCGGACAATCTTCGCATTCGCAATGCGCTGGACAACGTGTCCGCCAATGTGATGATTGCCGACAATGACCGCAACATCATTTATTTGAACGCTGCAGTTTTGCAGATGATGACAACTGCGGAATCAGATATTCGAAAGGCGCTTCCAAACTTCGATGTTCGTAAGTTGCACAACCAGAAGATCGATATATTCCACAAGAATCCTGAACATCAAGCGCGGCTGTTGTCCACGTTCCGCGAGACCTATCGCGCTCAGATCAAGATTGCCAACCGTACATTCGCGCTGATCGCGGCTCCGATCATCAATGAAGCTGGTGAACGCCTGGGATCGGTTGTCGAGTGGAAAGATCGTACAGCGGAAGTCGCGGTTGAAGCGGAGGTTGGTTCGATTGTTGAGGCGGCGGCTGACGGTGACTTCAGCCAGCGCGTCGGTGTCGAGGACAAGGAAGGGTTCTTCCTGCAGCTCGCCGAGAATATCAACCGCTTGCTGGATACCAGCGATGTCGGTCTCAACGAGGTTGCACGCATGCTGGGCGCACTGGCTGCGGGTGACCTGACACAGCGCATGTCTGGCGACTTCAAGGGTACCTTTGGCAAGCTGCGCGATGATGCCAATCTGACCTCAGAACAGCTGACGACCATCGTGTCGCAGATCAAGCAGGCCAGCGACACCATCAACACCGCATCCCGCGAAATTGCTTCGGGCAACACCGATCTGTCGGCTCGTACCGAGCAGCAGGCAGCCAGCCTGGAAGAAACCGCGTCGAGCATGGAAGAGCTGACCTCGACGGTGAAGCAGAACGCCGAGAACGCGAAGCAGGCGAATCAGCTGGCCATCGGTGCGGCCGACGTCGCTGGTCGCGGTGGGCACGTGGTGTCCGAAGTAGTCACGACCATGGACGAGATCAATCAGTCCTCGAAGAAGATCGTCGACATCATCAGCGTCATCGACGGCATCGCATTCCAGACCAACATCCTGGCACTGAACGCTGCAGTCGAGGCGGCTCGCGCCGGAGAGCAGGGACGAGGTTTTGCGGTGGTGGCTTCCGAGGTGCGCTCGCTGGCGCAGCGTTCGGCAGCTGCGGCCAAGGAAATCAAGACGCTGATCGGCGATTCGATCGACAAGGTTGAGAACGGCAGCAAGCTGGTCGAGCAGGCCGGCAAGACCATGGAAGAGATCGTGACCAGCGTCAAGCGCGTGACGGACATCATGTCCGAGATCACCGCAGCCTCTTTG
>JBFFJL010000649.1:0-1727 GCA_041555955.1 Nevskiaceae bacterium | reverse complement strand
GGGACGCCCGCGTCGAGCGACGCCTGGCGCGCCGGGGCCTGGCCCTGTCCGGCCGGCAGGCAGCAGCCCATGATCGCCTCGTCCACGGCGTTGGCGGCCAGGCCGCTGCGCTCGATCGCGGCCCTGATCGCGAATGCACCGAGCTGGGCACCGGAAAGCGGCGACAGCATGCCGAGCATGCCGCCCATCGGCGTGCGGGTGGCGGCGGTGACGACGATCGGATCATTTGCGGACATCGGACTTCCTGATGATGAGCGGACGGGAATCGATTTTAGCCCGCTTCGGCCGCTCGGCCCCATACGGATGGAGGGGATGTCGATATCGACGGTTTCGTGCCAGTCTCGATGCCGTTGGGGGCAGGTCGTCCCCGCGGCGCCGAAGTGCTGCATGCGGTGGTCGGGCGGCGCTCGCTACAATGCCCACCCAGCCCAGCGGATCGCGTTCATGCCCCTGTTCGAGCACCCGGAATTCGACCACCACGAGACGGTGAGCTATTGCCATGATGCCGCCAGCGGGCTGCGCGGCATCATCGCCGTGCACAGCACCCATCTTGGTGCGGGACTCGGCGGTTGCCGCATGTGGCCTTACGCCAGCGAGGACGAGGCGCTGACCGATGTGCTGCGACTGTCGCGTGGCATGACCTACAAGGCGGCGCTCGCCGGACTGCCGCAGGGCGGCGGCAAGAGTGTGATCATCGGCGATCCGCGCAAGGACAAGACGCCTGAGTTGATCCGCGCGATGGGCCGTGCCATCGAACGACTCAACGGGGCCTATGTCGTTGCCGAGGATTCCGGCACCAGTGTGCCGGACATGCGCGTGATGGCCGAGGTCACCCGGCACGTCGGCGGGCTGGCCGATGCTTCGGCGCAGGCGGCCGGACGCACAGGCGATCCGTCGCCAGCGACAGCACTGGGCGTGTTCATCGGCATTCAGGCGGCAGTGCGCCATCAGCTTGGGCGCGAAGATCTGCGCGGCCTGCGCGTGGCAGTGCAGGGCCTGGGCAATGTCGGCTATCGGCTTTGTCAGCATCTGCACGCGGCTGGCGCCCTGCTGTGGGTGACGGATATTTACCTGCCTGCCGTCGAGCGCTGTGTACAGGAGTTCGGCGCCACCGCGGTGGCGATGGACCAGATTGCATTTCAGGACGTGGATGTCTACGCGCCATGTGCGCTCGGTGCGGTGCTTGACGACCGTTCGATCCCGGTGATCAAGGCGAAGGTCGTTGCCGGTGCGGCAAACAATCAGCTGGCGCTACCGCGGCACGATCGTGCGCTGCGCGAGCGCGGCATCCTCTACGCGCCGGATTACTGCATCAATGCGGGCGGCATCATCGACATCCACTACGAGGGCCCGGACTACGATCGCGCCGTGGTGGACGCCCATCTGCATCGCATCGGCAGCACTTTGAGCCAGATCTTCACGACGGCCGACGCCGAAGATCGGCCGACCGGCGAAATAGCCGACCGCATGGCCGAAGCGCGGTTCCGTCCGCAATGAGCGCCATCACTGACGCCCTGGTCGAACCCATCGCGTTGCAGCTTGAGCAACGCGGGCAGACCTTGGCTGTAGCCGAATCCTGTACGGGCGGAATGATCGCCTCGGCGCTGACCGATCGCGCGGGATCATCGATCTGGTTCGATCGTGGCTATGTCACGTACTCAAATGCCGCCAAGCAGGATTTGCTCGGCGTGCCGGAAGCGGTCATCACCATTCACGGGGCCGTGAGT
>JBFFJL010000648.1:0-1727 GCA_041555955.1 Nevskiaceae bacterium | reverse complement strand
TGCTGTATCTGCCGTGGATGAATGCGGTGTTCAAGACCCAGCCCCTGTCCGCCAGCGAATTGGCGCTGTGCCTGGCGTTGTCATCGGTGGTGTTCTTCGCGGTCGAAATCGAAAAGTTTCTGGTGCGGTGCGGCTGGCTTTATCGCGACCAGCGGCCGATCCGTCGCTGACATGATGGTGGCGTTCAGGCCCGCGAGCCCGACCTGAGCCCATGAAGCTCGGCATTGACGCCAAGTTCGCGCAGCTACATTGTCGTCGCTGCCGCTCGGGTCTGGCTACATCAACCACTGCGGTCGCAAAATCAGCGTCATGCCCAGCGCCAGCATCACGCTGCCGGCAATGAGTTTGAGCCAGCGGGCACCCTGTTCGGTCAGGCGATGATTGCCCAAGGTCCATACGGCGATGGCGACCATCAGACTGTCGTCGGCGATGTAGCCGAGGATATACAGACCCAGGTAGGCGTAGTGCTGCCACGCTGACAGATCGTGCTGGGTCAGTACCGCGGTGTAGATGGCGGGAAAGCCGGCGGTACACAGCAGCTCGACGAAGTTGACCACGACCGCGAGTGCCGCGACCGACAGCAGCGATGCAGCGACCGCATCGGCGCGCAGCACGTTGCGGGCGCGGGCGTAAATACCGGGGTGCGCCGCTTCCGGGATCGACAGCGATGGACCCTTCCGAAATGCGAAGAAGTCCTTGACGTTGATCGCGCCGATGGCGACGGCGACGATTGCGATCACCCAGCGCAGCGGCGCCGACCAGCCGATCAGCAGGAAAACGTTCAGCCAGGCGGCCATGAACGCGTAGTAGACCGCGCCGCTGACCAGCACGAAGGTGCTGGCAATCAAGGCCATGTGGCGACGGTCGTGCAGACGCACCAGCAGCGACAGCAGAAACAGCAGGACCCAGGTGGCGCAGGGATTGAAGCCGTCGAGCAGGCCGATCGCCAGAGTGAACAGCGGCAGGCCCAGCGCCGCGGCGCTGAGGCTGCCGAATAGTGCGGTGTCGACGTGGTCGGGCAGCGGCGTGGATGGCGCTCGGGATGGGTGCTGAGCCTGCGTAGCGAGCAAGGCCAGAATTTCCGGTCCGCTGCGTTCCGGCGTCGAAAAGCCGACGATCATATGCTCGCCGGATACGAAGGTGGGAACGCCTGGTGGCCAGCTTCCACTGGCGCGGGTGCGGGCTTCCAGTTCGGCCAGGGCGACCGGGTCCTGCTCGACATCGCGAAACACGATGCGCAGCTGCGGCTGGTGTCGCTGCAACTCGGCCAGATACAGTTTGGCGTCGCGGCAATGCGGGCAGCCGTCACGCACGAAGACCTGCAGCGTGGCGGTGTTGGCATCCGATGAGGCGGCGGCAGTCGGCGCGTACAGGTTCGTACAGCAGATCACCAGCAGAATGAGGACGATCCATTGCCAGCGCAGACTAGCCGCTAGCGTCGAATGCGGCGGCGATTGCGGCGGCGACTGCGACGCACCAGCGAACGGCTTACAGTCCGTTGTGAATCGATCGGAGAGGTCTGCCGTGAAGTGCATAGCCGCGATTGATCTGTTGCCGTGAGCTAGTCCGCGGGGTCCGATGGGGCTGCGGCGCCTGTGCCGATCGGTTGCGCAACGTCACCGTTGCGCTGCAGCCAGTGCGCACTGAGGCTGATCGCCAGTGCCAAGAGTGCCGGGCCCAGAAACACGCCGATGATGCCGAAGGCAAAGATGCCGCCGATCACGCCC
>JBFFJL010000647.1:0-1739 GCA_041555955.1 Nevskiaceae bacterium | reverse complement strand
TGCAATGACCCGAGCAAAGCTGCCACTTGCTCAGTTGGTCGCGGGGATGCGCAAGTTCCCACAGGTCCTGATCAATGTGCCGATTGAAGGCGCTGCCGCTGAAGTGCTGAAGCATGCCGATGTTGTTGCTGCCGAGGCGAAGGTGCGCCGTCGGCTCGGCACGCGAGGCAGGACCTTGCTGCGTGCGTCTGGAACTGAGCCGCTGATTCGGGTCATGGTGGAGGCGCAGGCTCCAGATGAGACGCTGGAAGCAGCCGAGTTTTTGGCGGCGCAAGTGCGCGCTGCATGTCGATAGACGATAAGGGAGATCGAAATGGCGAGACGGCCGTTGGTGGCGGGAAACTGGAAAATGAACGGTTCGCGGGACATCAATGCGAACTTGATGCATGACATCGTGTTCGACGCGCGCAACTGTCCTGACGTCGACATTCTGGTCTGCCCGCCAGCGGTGTACGTCGAGTCGGTCGGTCGGATGCTTGAGGGCAGCGCAATTCAATTGGGCGCGCAGACGCTGAGTGAGCAGGACAAGCCAGGGGCATTTACCGGCGAAATCCATGGCGGCATGTTGCGAGATGTGGGGTGTACGCACGTCATCGTTGGTCATTCCGAGCGGCGTGCGCTTTACGGTGAAAGTAACGAGGTCGTTGCTGCGAAGTTCCGGACCGCGCAGCTGTGCGGACTGGTGCCTGTGCTCTGTGTTGGCGAAACGCTGGAGCAGCGCGAGGCCGATCAGACCGAGTCGGTGCTGATGGCGCAACTCGGTGCGGTTGTCAGCCTGTGCGGAATCTCGGCCTTCAAGACGGCGATCATCGCTTATGAGCCTGTCTGGGCAATCGGGACTGGCCGCACGGCGACGCCGCAGCAGGCGCAGGATGCGCACGAATTTCTGCGCGCGCAGTTGGCCGCGAGCGATGCTAAAATCGCTGGTTCTGTGCGGATTTTGTATGGCGGCAGCGTCAAGGCGGAAAATGCGGAGACGTTGTTCAAATGTGCGGATGTCGATGGCGGCCTGATTGGCGGTGCGTCGCTGAAGTCCGCGGAATTCATGGTTATTTGCGCAGCTGCGCAGATGCGGGGAAAGTGAGTCTCGTATGTACACGATTCTGGTGATTGTGCAGGTTCTGGTTGCGGTCGCGCTGGTGGGTTTGATCCTGATCCAGCATGGCAAGGGCGCGGATGCCGGTGCCGCGTTCGGCAGCGGTGCGTCGGGCACCGTTTTTGGTGCCCGCGGATCGGCGAATTTTCTGTCGCGAACCACCGGCTGGCTGGCGACGGTGTTTTTTGCCGCCAGCCTGGCGCTGGCCTACCTGGTTCACGGAGAAAAGGAAGGCGCTTCGGTGCTGGATACGGTACCGGTCGCCGCAGAATTGCCGGCGCAATCCGGTGAATCCTCGGGTGTCCAAGTGGAAGTGCCGCTGGATTCGGAACAAGAGCAGGCTCCAGTTGTTCCGGAATAGAGACAAATCGATTTGCGGGCGCTAGAATCGCGCCCCTTCCGATGCCCACGTGGTGGAATTGGTAGACACGCTACCTTGAGGTGGTAGTGGCGAAAGTCGTGGGAGTTCGAGTCTCTCCGTGGGCACCAATGTTGTCGCAAGGCTGGATGCGGAATGTTGGTCGGAAGGTGTGGAAATAGACAGAATTTGTATTGCCTATTAGTGGGTTGGCAGCTATACTTTCGGTCTGTCTGGTGCGGGGTGGAGCAGTCTGGCAGCTCGTCGGGCTCATAACCCGAAGGT
>JBFFJL010000646.1:0-1745 GCA_041555955.1 Nevskiaceae bacterium | reverse complement strand
GAACTCGGTGGCTCCTACGGCATCTTCTCCGGCGCGCCCAGCGCCACCGCCGTGCTGCGCTTCACGCCCCAGCGCGCACGCTGGGTCGCCGTCGAGCAATGGCACCCGCATCAGCAAGGCATCTGGCTGCAGAACGGCAGCTACGAACTGTCCGTGCCGTATCACCGCGACGACGAACTGATCCTCGACATCCTGCGCTACGGCCCTGATGTCGAAGTCATGGCGCCGGTGACGCTGCGTATCGCCGTCGCCCGCCGGCTCGAACAAGCCAGTGCGCTATATCGGAACATCCCGGCAGACTGAATCCGCGAATTTAAGGAACTCCGGTTCGCATAGGGCAGTGCCGCCAGACGCCTTACCCCAAAAGAATTTCCCGTTCACATCGCGTAGCGCCGCTAGGCGCGTATCGAGATGCCGCGGGATGCACCCGTCCTGCAATGTCCCGGTCGCAGGTGGATCGAGTCGGCAGCGGGGAACAAAAAATCCGCGCACAAGGCTCAGTTTCTGAGCCTGTTGCTGTGCACACTGGCTCCATTCGGTTCTCGCCAGGAGCACAGCATGTACGACACCCTCCCATTTGCCGTTCAACTCACCGCCGACCGCAAATACCTCAACGTCCGCATTCCCGTCGACAGCCTGCCTGCCGAGCTTCGCCGCCAGCCCACCGCAATGAACGTGCGTCTGCTGCCCGAAACCGACGAAGTCCGCCGCCGTCCCTGGCAGACCTGGGTGCCGGACTTTCTGCTGGGCTTGGTAGCGCGTTGAAGCGGAATTCGAGTACCGTTCGGTGGCGATCCTGGACATCCAAAAACAGATTCGGGACGCATCGCAGCATCAGCGCTTGAAGGGAAGGGGCTCGATGAATGCTTTTTATGCTCACTCAACGTCCAGCCCCGATAAGGAGAATTGGCAGCGGCTGGATGATCATCTGACCGCAGTGGGTGGGCGGGCAGCAGTCAGTGCGGCGAAGTTTGGCGCCACTGACATGGGGCGTACTGCTGGGTTGCTGCACGACATCGGCAAGTACTCGCACGAGTTCCAGCGCCGCATTGCGGGTGACGCTCTGCGTGTTGACCACGCCACTCGCGGTGCGATGCTCGCGGTTGAGCGCTACGGGCCATTGGGACAACTGCTGGCCTACGCCATCGCCGGGCATCATGCTGGCTTGGCCAACGGCGCCGAGGCGCTGGAACGTACGGCGCTGCGGGATCGCCTCAAGGGTAACGGGCTGCCGCCGTTACTCGATCGCTGGCAGACCGAAATCTCGCTGCCTGAAACGTTGCCGCATCCCGCCGAATTCAAAGGGTATGCCGATCGCGGCATGTTCCAGCTTGCGTTCCTGACGCGCATGTTGTTCTCGTGTCTGGTCGACGCCGACTATCTGGACACCGAGGCGTTCTATGACCGCATCGAGGGACGAGTCTCTCATCGCGATGCCCCGATACCGACGTTGGAGGTGCTTAGAGAGCGGCTAGATGCTCATCTGAGCCGGTTTGCTGCCGACACCCCCGTCAATGCAGTCCGAGCAGACATCCTTCGTCATGTCAGGGGTAGCGCGGGCCGTGATCCCGGATTGTTCTCGTTGACCGTGCCGACCGGCGGCGGCAAGACCCTGGCTTCTCTGGCGTTCGCACTGGATCACGCTATCCGTCACGGTCAGAGGCGGGTGATCTTCGTGATTCCTTTCACCAGCATCGTCGAGCAGAACGCGGCGGTTTTTCGGAAGGCGCTGGGGGAACTGGGGG
>JBFFJL010000645.1:0-1747 GCA_041555955.1 Nevskiaceae bacterium | reverse complement strand
GCGACAACGAGTTCTACGAAGTCGAGACGCAACTCGGTACGGGGCAAGTCATCCGCGAGAAAACGGAATTCAATATCGATGCTGTACGCTACCGCTTCCTGCGGTGGAGCGCCACGCCCGGCGAAGACTATGGACGGGCGAAGGTCGAGGACCTTGTGGGAGACCTGAGGTCCCTCGATAGTCTCACAAAGCAGGCCCTTGAGATCAGCGCGATGGGCGCGAAGCACTTCACGATGGTGCGACCCGGCGCGACTGCCAATGGCTTGAAGAACCGGTTGACCCGCATCCGCAACGGCGACGTTGTTCTGGGTGACTTCGAGTCTGTCGAAATGAAGCAGTTCTCAATATCCTCGGGTTATCAGGTCCTCGCTGATCAGATCGCAAAATTCGAGGAACGCATTTCCAGAGCTTTCCTGTTGCTGTCAGGCACGGCCCAGCGTAACGCTGAGCGCGTGACAGCCACGGAAATCGAGCGGGACGTTCAAGAACTCGAGGCCACCTTAGGTGGCGTGTTCTCGACCCTCTCGCTCGAAATGCTTGAGAAGCGTACGGACCTGCTGATCGAAGACATGAAGGGCCGCGGTGAATTCCCTGAGATTGACAAGAGTGAGCTACAGGTGGTCATCCTGACCGGCCTCGAGGCCCTGAGCCGCGAGCGTGATGTTTCACGTGGCGTGCAGGCTGGGCAGATCATCAGCCAGTTCGGTGAGGAAGGGATCGCACGTACGAAGCTCGACGTGATCCTTGACAAAATTCTGGTCGGCCTTGGGTTCCCTGATGCCGTCAAGAGTAACGAGGAGTTCCAGCAGGAACAGCAAGCGAGGCAACAGGCCCAGATGGCGCAGGACGCTATTGGCAAGGCAGCAGGTCCGCTGGCCAAGGCTGCGGCAGAAGGCGACCAAGGAGGACAACAGTGAACGATACACCGTGGAAAAGCAGTGACACCGTAGTCACCGCAGACACCGTGGAGAAGGCGCAGGTACGCCACGAGGCTATCAACGCCATGAAAGCAGGACGAGCGACCCCAGAACAGCGGAAGCTCGTCGAAGACTTGGATGCCGTGCTGCAACGTGCGGCGCAAACGAGGAGGAAGTAATGGCAGACGGAGACATTAAACCCGAGGTGCAGACGGACAGCGCACAAGCCGTCCGGTTCACCGAGACCATCGTCGACGCTAAGGATAAGATTGCAGCGGAGGCGGAAGCCGCCACTGCGGAGAGCCTTGGCATCGATCAAGCATCATTCGACAAGTACGTCAAAGACGGCGTAATGGATTGGGCAAGCTATGGCAAAGAGCAAGCGTTCAAAGCCGCGCAGAAGCCCGCAGAAGAAGTCAAGCCTGAGTCCAAGTCTGCTGATGAAGCGCAAGCTTCGGAAGATCAGGCGAAGGCAGCAAACGCCGAAGACCTAGCCAAGCAGGCGGGTATCGAGTGGGAGCAGGCCGCGGCAACCATCGTTGACAGCGGAGACATCTCTGCCGAAGACCGCAAGGCCTTGACGGACATGGGGCTACCTGAGTTCGTCATTGACGACTACGTCGCTGCTGTGAAGCGCGATGCCGACAGTTACATCAACGAAGTTGTGACCGCTTTCGGTGGCGAGGAGCAGCTTGAACAGGTGATCAAAGCAGTCGACGAGAAGGGTGACGAAGAAGTTCGTGGCCGCATCGACGACCTGCTGCGCGATCCGAAGACATTCAATTTCGGTGTCCAGCTTGCCTACGAGACGGCGGGTATGCAGGCACCGG
>JBFFJL010000644.1:0-1748 GCA_041555955.1 Nevskiaceae bacterium | reverse complement strand
GTTCTTCGGCCAGCGGCTGCAGTTCGGTGCGGCTGGGGACACGATGAAAGCCGCCGACCTTGACGCTGACCGGATGAATCTCGCGTCCGCCGAGCACCTGAATCAGATGGTTGCCGGTTTTCTTCAGCGCAATCGCGCCGCGCACGCGGTCGCCATGCACGCGCGCCATCTGCACGACATCGTCAAAGCCGAGAAAATCCGGTGCATGCAACATCGTCACGTGCAGCGCGTGACTCTCGATCCATTCGCCGCAGTACAGCAGACGCCGCAGTTCGCGCAGCGGGCCGTCGACGTGGACGCCAAAGGCGTGCTCGATCGCGTGCACCGCGCTCATCTGATAGGCGACCGGACAGATACCGCAGATGCGCGCGACGATGTCCGGAATTTCGGTATGGCTGCGGCCGCGCAGCAGCGCTTCGAACAACCGCGGCGGCTCGAAGATGCGCAACTGCGCCGAGCTGCCGCGACCGTCCTGGATGTGCAGATCCAGCGCGCCTTCGCCTTCGACGCGCGCCAGATAGTCGACGCGGATGTTGCGGGTTTCGGTGTTCATGGCCTCGAGGGCTTGGTTGCGCCGGTTTCGGGTACGGGCGCGGGGTCGTGCTTGAGGCTTTCCTGCGCGAAGGCGTCGGCACCGGCGTTGAACGAGCGGAAGGCGCGCATCAGATCGCGTTCGCTGGCGCCCTGCGATTTCAGCAGTTGAGCCAGCGCTGCAGTGTTGGGCGCTTCCATCGGCCCGTAGCAGCCGTAACAGCCGCGGCGAAATGCCGGGCAGATCGCGCCGCAGCCGGCGTGCGTGACCGGGCCCAGGCAGGGTGTGCCCTGCACCGCGACGCAGACCGTGCCGCGTTGTTTGCACTCGATGCAGACGCTGTGCGCCGCGATCCCCGGTTTGCGGCCGGCCAGATACGCGGTGATGACTTCAAGCAACTGCAGTTTGTTGATCGGACAGCCGCGCAGTTCGAAGTCGACCGCAACGTGCGCGGAGATCGGCGTCGAGGTCGCCAGCGTCTGGATGTACTGCGGTGATGCGTACACCGCGGCGACGAAGTCGTCGACGTCGGCGAAGTTGCGCAGCGCCTGGATGCCGCCGGCGGTGGCGCAGGCGCCAATCGTGACCAGGAACTTCGACTGTCGCCGGACCTCCTGAATGCGCTCGGCGTCGTGCGCAGTGGTGATCGAACCTTCAACCAAGGACAGATCGTAGGGGCCGGGACTGATTGCACTGGAAGCTTCGGGGAAATTGGCGATCTCGACCGCGTCGGCCAGGCTCAGCAGTTCGTCTTCGCAGTCCAGCAGCGATAGCTGACAACCGTCGCAGGAGGCGAATTTCCATACGGCAAGCCTGGGGCGCGCGCTCATCTCAGAGCTCCCGGATGTTCAGCCGGTCGGCGACCGCGGCGTAGCGCATCACCGGACCGTCCTTGCAGATGAATGAGGCGCCAAACTGACAGTGGCCGCACAGGCCCACCGCGCATTTCATGTTGCGCTCCATCGACAGATAGATGCGATCGTCGGCGATGCCTTCGTCGTGCAGGCTGCGCGCGCAGAACCGCATCATCACATCGGGGCCACAGACCATGGCGATGCTTTCGCGCGGGTCGAAGCGGGCGCCGGCGATCAGGTTGGTGACGACGCCGACATGGCCGAGCCACTGCGTGTCGGCATGATCGACGCTGATATCGATATCAACATCACGGGTGTCGCGCCAGGCTTTCAGCTGTTCGACGAACAACAGGTCCTGGGGT
>JBFFJL010000643.1:0-1752 GCA_041555955.1 Nevskiaceae bacterium | reverse complement strand
CCGCTACGGCGTCGAGCGCATGCAGCGGCTGCCGCTGTCGCTGCGCCTGCTGTGCGAACTGCATGCCGAACTGATGCGGGGACAACCGGGTGGTGGTGGCGAGTTTCGTCGCCACCAGACCTGGCTGGGCCCGGTCGGCAGTGCGCCGGCAACCGCCGACTACGTGCCAGTCCCTCCGGGAAATCTGCCGCAGCTGATGGCGGATTGGGAGCGCTATCTGCACGCCGCGGATCAGACCCACGACTTGATTCGTCTGGCGCTGCTGCATGCCCAGTTCAACAGCCTGCAGCCGTTCGCGCAGGCGGGCGATCGCCTGAATCGGCTGTTGATCAACCTGATCCTGATCGATCGAGAGTGGCTGGCCGCGCCACTGCTTGGCGTGTCCGCGGCCATCTCCACTCAGCGCGATCTCTACTCGGCGCGGCTGCGTGGGGTGCGCGAGGCGGCGGACTGGTCCGGCTGGCTGCTGTTCTTCCTGCAGATGCTGACCGACGCCGCGACAGCGCCCGGGCTTTCGTCCGATACTTCGCCGCCGCCGTTACCCTGACGCGGTGCCTGTCGCGGACCCGCGCGTCGGCAGTCCCATTTGATTCTGCGTATGCGCCTGAACAAGTTCATCAGTGAAACCGGCATCTGCTCGCGGCGCGGTGCCGACGCCTGGATTGAAGCCGGCCGCGTCAGCGTCAACGGCCAGCGCGCCGAGCTTGGCACCCAGGTCAACGACGGCGACGAAGTCTGCGTCGACGGGCGCCGCATCGGCGCACGCAAAGCCAAGCATGTCTACATCGTGCTGAACAAACCGGTGGGCATCACCTGCACGACCGAGCGTCACATCGCCGGCAACATCATCGACCACGTCAAGCATCGCGAGCGCATCTTCCCGATCGGGCGGCTCGACAAGGAATCCGAAGGCCTGATCCTGCTGACCAGCAACGGCGATATCGTCAACGAGATCCTGCGCTCCGAAAACAATCACGAGAAGGAATACTGGGTAACCGTCGACAAGCCGATCACGGAGGCCTTTCTCGCCGGCATGTCGCGCGGTGTGCGGCTTCCCGAGCTCGACGTCACCACAAAACCCTGCCGCGTCAGCCGCTCGGATAGCCGCCCGGACCGGACCTTTCGCATCGTGCTGACCCAGGGCCTCAACCGCCAGATCCGCCGCATGTGCGCGGTGTTCGGCTACGACGTGCGCCGCCTGCAGCGCGTGCGCATCATCAACGTCAAACTGGGCGGGCTGAAGATCGGACAGTGGCGTGACCTGACGCCGGCCGAACTGCAGGGTCTGTTGCCGCAGCGGACGGTGTGGTGACGGTGGAATTGACGCAGTTGCGTTTCTGCCCGCCTTCATCGGCTCTGATGCCCGCTTTGAGTGAAGCGTTCTGCGAGCAGGCGGAGCTGTCGCAGCAGCTCGGGTCCTAGTGCCACCGGCACGAGCCAGTTGCGGAAACGGGGCTTCCAGCGTCCGCCAAGACCTTTTGCGATGCTGGACAGCATCGGACTGACATCCGGATGCCAGCTCGACCACATGCAATAGCCGAAGGGTCTTTCGATGACATCGACGATCATGTCGTTGATGAACAGACGGTGCCGAACGACTGGGGTCAGCGGAGCCGCGTTGCATTCGTATGGAGCGGCCAGCTCGCGCGCACGCGCTTCGGCTTCTGCTCGAATCTGGTCTGTGTCTGCGCAGTAGAGCCAGGTCTTGTTCTCGACCGAATCAACGACGACTGCTTCCAGCGCTTTCCAGGT
>JBFFJL010000642.1:0-1761 GCA_041555955.1 Nevskiaceae bacterium | reverse complement strand
GCTGGGCCGGTGCATGCCCGCCAGCGCTTGTCGGGCGGGATCCGCGCAGCGCTAGGTTTTTGTGCCGAACGCAATGTGCTGGCCAATGGAGCGCACGAATGCGTCCAATGCCTCGCGTGGTGATCTGAAGCGAAGATCTGTTTCACCGATTTCACGCAGCCAGAATTCATCGTCGAGATCAACGCTGGAATTGTCAGGATGACCGCGATGCAGAATCAGGTAGGCAAAGCCGCCGTTCTTGCGTGCATCGCGGACCTTGGCCGATACCTCGCGATGATTATTGGAGATGTCCAGTGATGCGATGCGCGGATCGTGTTGAACGTGGTCACGCAGCTTGGTGACTGCCGCGAGCAGTTTCGACCATTCCTCATCCGCGCGATGATGCTTCTCCTTGTCGACCAGATCCATCTGGTGCTGGCTCTGATGCACACCGGCTTCGATCGTGCTCAAGAGCTCGACAGGAGAGGGCCAGTTCTTGGCGTGGTCGTTCGGATTGATCGGCGTTGTTACCGGCTCTCGGTCGGGCGGAACCGTGATGCGCGTCGGTCCGGAATGCTCCGGATCAGGTTCGATCGTCAGCAGATAGTCTGCGATCTCAATCACCGAGCCGATCTGCAGCGCGACTGGCACCTCAACCTTCTTGTGCAGGATGTAGCTGCCGTTGGTGCTGCCCAGATCCCGATAGACCAGGCCTGATTCAGTGACATCCAGACGGCCATGGTGACGCGACACCTTGTCGTGCGGTAGCTGCAGCTCGTTGTCCGCAGTACGGCCAATACGAACGTTGTCGCGGTAGATATTCCGCTGATGCTGAAATGTCCCGGCGCGATTGCGTACGCTGATCACCCACATTGTTGTGCTCCCTCGTCGCGCCGGCCCATGGCCGGCAATCTGCTGACTATTTTCACATGCCGCAGGGCTCGCCGAGCCTTCATTGCGCGTTCCCAGATAGGGCACGTTTAGCGATCTGATACCGCTCGGCGGTCTGACACAACTTCTGTGCTCGGGCTTTCAATCGCGTGCGACTGGCGCCGGAGGCCGATTCGGCATTTGCCTGAGCGGATCGGCAGCTTTGGGTCAGCCGGGATTTCACGCGCGCGCGGCATTTTCGATAGGTGATCGACCCATAGACCTCGTATTCGCATTCGTCAGCGGACAACGACGGCGCGGTCGGAGCCGGGCGGGGTGCTGGAGCCTGACTGACCGTGGGAGCGTTCGGCAAGGGAACCCGGCATGTTGGCGTTGGCGCGGTTGCGGTGCCGACAGAGTGAGCAGATAGCTGCTGTTCATAGCGATGGCAGTCCGAGTCGCTATGAATCGATGGCCGACCGCCGCGTTTGATTTCGGCGATGCAGGCAGAGCGCCAATCCCGCGATACTTGCGGTAGGGATGATGCCGACTCCGTCTGAGTCGGCGCGGCGACGTTGAAGGTTGCCTGCGGAACTGCGACCAAGCCCCTTCTGCCGCCGGTTGCGGCGGTGGACGTCTTGCCGTGATCGCTCTGATGGCGCGACCATGGCTTGCGCGATGTTCGCGTAAGCCTTTGAATTAAATGGTGGGATGAGTGCACACAATATTTAGTTATAAACATAAAATTTAATTAAATATTTTATTAAGGAAATTCTATTTGTACTCACAAATCTACTCACAACCGGCGGCGATGGCCACCTGATCCGGCCTCCCGTTTGGTCGAGGCGCTGGCGTGCCGCAAGTGGCCCGACGAGTTGCGGCAATCGTCCGGCAATGCTTGGCTGCTTTCCG
>JBFFJL010000641.1:0-1765 GCA_041555955.1 Nevskiaceae bacterium | reverse complement strand
CGTCGATCCAGCTCTCCGGCGGCCCCGGATCCTGGCCCGCCATGATGCGGCGCAGCTGCTCAGAGTCAATCGTCTCGTACTTCAGCAGGGCTTCCGCCATTGCGTGAAGCTTGTCCAGATTGTCTTCGACAATCTGCTTGGCGCGCGCATAGTTGAATTCAATGATCTTTCGGACTTCCTCGTCGATTGTATGCGCCGTTTCATCCGATACGTTTTTGGTCTGAGTCACCGATCTTCCGAGGAAAACTTCCCCGTCATTCTCGGTGTACGACAGCGGCCCGAGCCTGGCCGACAGACCCCACTTCGTAACCATATTCCGAGCAATTTCCGTCGCGCGCTCAATATCGTTTGACGCGCCGGTCGTGACGCTATCGGCTCCAAAAACGACCTCTTCAGCTATGCGCCCGCCAAACAGCGAGCAGATCTGCGAATTCAATCGTTGCTTGGTGTAGCTGTAGCGGTCTTCCTCGGGCAGGAACATCGTCACACCCAGTGCACGGCCGCGCGGAATGATCGTGACCTTGTAGACCGGGTCATGTTCGGGCACCGACAGGCCCACAACAGCGTGTCCGCCCTCGTGATAAGCCGTCAGCCGCTTTTCGTCCTCGGACATGACCATCGAGCGCCGCTCGGCTCCCATCATGATCTTGTCCTTGGCGCGCTCGAAATCGTCATGCTCAACCAGGCGCTTGTTTGCACGCGCGGCAAACAGCGCCGCCTCGTTGACCAAATTGGCCAAATCAGCACCGGAGAACCCCGGCGTAGCGCGAGCGATAATCCCCGGCTTGACATTATCCGCCAGCGGCAGCGCTCGCAGATGCACTTTGAGAATTTGCTCGCGTCCGCGCACATCCGGCAGCGGAACCACGACCTGACGATCGAAGCGGCCCGGGCGCAGCAACGCAGGATCGAGAACGTCCGGACGGTTGGTCGCAGCAATCACGATTACGCCTTCGCTACCTTCGAAGCCGTCCATCTCGACCAACAGCTGGTTCAGTGTCTGCTCGCGTTCGTCGTGCCCACCGCCAAGACCCGCACCACGATGGCGACCTACCGCATCGATTTCATCGATGAAAATGATGCAAGGCGCATGCTTTTTGGCCTGCTCAAACATGTCGCGCACACGTGAGGCGCCGACTCCGACAAACATCTCGACGAAATCAGAACCGGAAATCGTGAAGAACGGCACACCGGCCTCGCCCGCAATGGCCTTGGCCAGCAGCGTCTTACCAGTACCGGGCGAGCCGACCATCAGCACACCGCGAGGAATTTTTCCGCCGAGTTTCTGGAACTTGCCGGGATCCTTCAGGAAGTCGACCAGTTCGGACACTTCCTGCTTGGCCTCCTCACACCCGGCAACATCGTTGAATGTGATCTTGACCTGATCGGCATTGAGCATGCGCGCCCGACTCTTGCCGAACGACATCGCGCCGCGGCCGCCACCACCGCCCTGCATCTGGCGCATGAAGTAGACCCAGACCGCAATCAGCAGCAAGATCGGGAACGCATTGAACAACAGCTGCAGCAACAGCGGCGTTTCCTTTGGCAGCTCACCGGTGAACTTCACCTTGTTATCGAGCAGTGTGCCGACCATTGCGCGATTGTCAGTTTCCGGGCTGACCGTCAGGAAACGAGTGCCGCCGCGCATCTCGCCGCGGATCATCGATCCTTCAATGGTTACTTCCGAGACATTGCCCTGCTGGACCTGACTCATGAATTCGGAGTAGGCCAGCTCAGGCTGCGAGCGCGACCGTGAGGAAAAGCT
>JBFFJL010000640.1:0-1767 GCA_041555955.1 Nevskiaceae bacterium | reverse complement strand
GCCAAGAACAAGCACCAGAAGGCGAAGGATGAACGCGAAAGAGCTAGGGCGGCGGCCCAGCCGTCGGCGCGCGACGAGGCCGTGCGGGTCAACAGCAACAAGTACAAGCGGGCCCAGGGCGGTCATTGCTCAGGCGTGGCATGGAAGCGTAAGGCGCCGGGCACTGGTAACGCCACGCCGGAGTACAAGGCGATGGCGGCGTCATGCAAGGAAGATCGCCTGGCGCTGGGCGAGAGCTGCTCCGCGCGGATAAAACCGGCCGACTACGGCGCGACCGTTCCCTTCGAGACCGAAGCCTATGCCGATGCGGTCATCCATTGCGTCGATGCTGCGGATACAAAGTGGACGCTCAAGTAGCCGCCCGAAAAACATGGAAACCAACTAAAGGAATGGCGACATGAAAGTTATTGCTTTTATTTCCCTCTTGTTTCTAAGTGCAGGTAGCGCAGCGGTGCAGGCCGCCGGCCTTCAGCAGGCGTCATGGCCCGCAGGGTACACGGTAGTGACGGTTCCTCTGGGCCCCGAGCTTCGTTCGTTGCAGCTCGTTGCCTGGGAAGGCAAGCCTGTCACGGGGCCATTGCTCTACAGCACGTTCCACGCACCTTTCGACCCAAAGATTCGGCGAGACGCACGATCGCAAAGCCTTCGTTACAAGCAGGAATCAGAGAACTATCTGTTTCTGCTCTCACTGATCAAGCAATATGCCGACAATCCGCAGGACTTCGCTCCCACGTCCCCGAAGCTCGGTTATGTCTGGAGTCAGGCAGCAGATGCCTTCCTTGCGGACAGCGCAAGATCGAAGTACCTGCAGTGCCCTGAGAAAGGCTTGTCTGGCGCTCCGGCCTGCGCCACCAAGGTGAGCGGTCCACTCCGCGACTGGAAGGGTGCCAACGAATTCGACGCAGAGGATTCCAGGCTCGCTTTCGCAAAAGTGTTCCAGAAGTTCATGGCGGGGGCGACAAAAGCGGTGCCGCTGGAGTTCTGGAACATCTACGAGGTGAACCTCGGCACGTACACGCCAGGCTCGCCCATGGGGTACATGCGGTTTCAGGCGGTGAGTGGTTCGAATCTGCCGCATGTCACCAAACTGGTCAACGAGCAGCATCCGTCTTACTACCAGCTCGGGCGCGACGAGGCCCGGAAGATCGTCGAATCGCTGAGCAACGGCAACAAAGCCTTTGTAATCTCTGGCCTGTCGCTGGCCGTACAACAGTCGAGCTTTTCGCCTGAGGAATCCTTTGTCGACTGGCAGATGAACTCGCTGCGTTTGTTCAAGAGCATGGCGCTCAAGGAACTGGTCTACACGTTCGACAGTACGAGGTCCATGCGATGAACCAGCATCCATCGATACGTCGGGCCGGGCCGCTGATGGCGACAACCCTTGCGCTGGCGATGAGCTGTGCCGCACAGGCGCAGAAGCCGACCCTGCCTCCTCTGCCCGCGGATTTCTCCGTCATCCAGGTTCCGCTTGGAGAGCCTTTCAAGCCCCTGGAGCTGATCGCCTGGAAAGGTGTACCCATCATCGGCACGCCACTGAAGCGGGAGTTTCTGCCGGCACCCATCCCAGGGCCGGCGTACCCGACCAAAGCACCGATCCGCGAGTTCTATTTTCGTCAGGCGCAGTTCTACCTGAAGTTTCTCACCGCGATGACCGTCCGCGGCTCGCCCGACTTCCTGAAGACCGAGGAGGGCCGTGCTGTGCCGCTGCTCCTTGGGCTCGCCCACACCTTCCTGACGCCCCAGCAGCAGGCCCGGTTTGTCCAGTGT
>JBFFJL010000639.1:0-1773 GCA_041555955.1 Nevskiaceae bacterium | reverse complement strand
GGCCGCGGTCGTGAACGGCTCGCTGATGCGTCAGTCAACGATCAGGTTGAACTCAACGCGACGATTTTCCGCGCGGCCTTCCGAACTGTCGTTCGACGCCACTGTCTGCGTTTCGCCGTAGCCTGCCGCTTCGATTCGCGAGGCATCGACACCGTGCGAAATCAGATACTGCTTCACTGATTCGGCGCGCTGTTCCGACAAAGCCTGATTGTAGGCATCGTTGCCGACGTTGTCGGTGTGACCGCCGATGGCGACACGCACATTCAACTGGTTCCGCAGCGAGGTCGCAGCGTCATCCAGAATGCCTGTCGCTTCCTGGGTCAATACCGCGGAATCGTTTTCGAAGTTGACGCCACGCAGCACCATGCTCTGCGTGATCACGCAGCCCACGGCATCAACCTGCGTTCCGATCTGCGTGTCCGGACACTGGTCGATCTCGTTCGGTACGCCGTCGCCGTCCGCGTCGGTTCCCATGTCGACCGGGCAGCCGCGACCATCAACCGCCGCACCTTCCGGTGTTGCCGGGCATTGGTCGAGGCCATCCAGCACACCATCTCGGTCGGTATCGGTACCGCAATCGCTGCGACCTGTCACTGGATCCACAACGGCCAGTTCGCAGGTTTGTGACGATTCGACCACCGCCGACGACGGTTTGAACAGTATCGTCAACGGCAACTGCAGGCCGAGGCTGACGCGGTAGTCGATCAGGTAGTCCTCACCCGGCACCGATTCGTCGTTCATCTGTCCGAGCACACGGCCTTCCAGGCGCGCCGCCAGGTTGTACCACGGCAGTGGGATCAGTGCGCCAACACCAACGTTGGCGCCGAAGAACTCGCTCTTGTTGCCGCGAACGTCATCCTGCACGGCACCGAGGCCGGCCAGCACAAACGGCTTGAACTGCCCGCTGACATCATTGCCCGTGCCCCAGCCGTAGTTGCCGAGGTCATAGACCAGATCCAGCATCAGGCCCGACTGATAGTCGTCCTTGCCGTCGATGTCGCGCTGCCTGGTCAAGGTATGGAACGTCAGTTCCGCGGCGAGATTGCGATAGCCGTAAGCCGCCAGGGGCCAGCCGACATTCAGGCCGAAACCGTTGCCGCTGTCCGAGTCGCGCGAGCTGTCCGGAATTTCATAGATGTAGCTTGCACCGACGTATGGATATGCATTCTCGTCGATGGAAACCGCTTGGGCACTGCCGGCCCATACCGTGGCGATAGCCATCGCCGAAATCAGCTTCATGCGCATGTGTCGTGTCCCCCAAGACAGACTTACAGTGTTATGTCGCGGCCGACTGTACTGGATTCCCTGTTACAGCATCAACCGCAATGGGCTGTATTTTCCTATCAGCCGATTGCCCGTGCAATTTCAGCGATCAATGCCGGGCCGCGATAGATGAAGCCGGTATAGATCTGCAGCAGGTCGGCCCCAGCGGCGCGCTTGGCGCGTGCATCGCTGCCGCTGAGGATGCCGCCGACGCCGATCAGCGGATATCCCGAACCCATGCGCTGGCGCAAACCTGCCAAGGTGGCATCAGCCAGCGTGCGCAGGGGGGCACCAGACAGCCCCCCGGTCTCCCTCGCCAGCGGTTCTGCGTCGAGCCCGGGACGACTGATGGTCGTGTTGGTGGCAATCAGACCCTCGATGTGTGCGTCGCACACCGCTTGAGCGATGCCATCGAGCTGGGCCTCGGACACATCCGGAGCAATTTTCAGCAGCATCGGTGTGTGCTTGCCGTGGCGCTGGGCCAGTTCACGCCGTTCGGCATCCAGCGCG
>JBFFJL010000638.1:0-1774 GCA_041555955.1 Nevskiaceae bacterium | reverse complement strand
GATCAGGCTGAAGCTGCCGTCGCCGGTCCTCGGTGCATCCTCGACCCAATGGTTGAGGCTGTAGTGCCAAGCTTCCTTGACCGGGCTCGAGACCGCGTTCTTGCATGTGCCGGGCAGCGTGCAGACCGGTTCGTAACCCAGATAGTCGTGCATGCGCAGCTGGCCCTTCATGATCTTGCGCAGGAACTGTGCGTAGTCTCCGGCGCTGGAGCGCATGCCACCGGCCAGCTGCGGTTTCTCGTAGCTGAAGCCGATTTCAGGCCCGACGTAGCGCTTGACCTCGGCGGTGAGCGCATCTGCATTCATCTTGCCCAGGCCCAGCGATACCGCAAGGCGCTGGCTGTGGCCGCCGCCGTAGGAAAACCTGCCGACTTTCGCTTTCTCCTTGTCGGCGTTGCCACGGGCATCCATACAGCTGCCAACGCTGCGTGACAGCAGGCAGCGCACCGGATTGAACGCGGTATATCCAGAACGCATCTCCAGCATCGCGACCTGGTCAGCGTTGGGCTTGGTGTTGCGGCCGATCTTCTCCAGCACGTAGGCGCCCCAGACCCATTTCGACGCCGAGGCGATCTTCATTTCCGAGTTGGCGTTGTACTCACTGCCGATCTGCCCGGACGCCTGCACCCCGTTCTTGTCGCCGATCTCCCAGTAGAAATCGCCCAGTGCGGTGCACTCACGGGCGCTGCGGGCGGTGTCGGCGGCAGCTTCAGCGCGCTTGCCAGCGGCAGCAGCCGTGCCCGTGAATACGCTGGCGACTGCGGTGAATGTGATCAGACAGGCCAGCGTGGCGCGTCGGGGGGAGGTTGCCATGGGGGGAGTCTCCGTTGGTTCGGCAGTAGCCGCTACGGTAAAGGTATTGCATGAACGCCGCCTGACGATAACCGATGGGGACGCCGCTGCGACAGCAGGCTATGCTTGAGCGAATCATGATTGCTGGCGCGCGATGAACGAAGACCGTCTGATCGAACTCGAAACCAAGCTGGCCTATCAGGAGGAGACGATTCACGTGCTCAACGACATGGTGACGCAGCTGCAGGCAGAGGTCAGCGATCTGCAGCGTCTGTGTCGTTCATTGGGGGAGCGCGTGTTGCAGATCTCCGATGGCGGAAGCAAGACGTCTCTGCTTGACGAGATTCCGCCGCACTACTAGAGCACGACGACCCGATGGCTGAACTGTTGACCCTGATTGCAGTGCTGGGCTTCCTGGTCCTGGCCGTGATCGGTGTGCGTCGGCGGCATCTGCATTTCCGTGTGGCCGACTGGCCGCTGGCGCGGCAGCTGGAAACGGCGTTGGCACTGGCCTTTGCGTTGTTTGGTGGGCTGGCCTTGATCGCAGGAGAGCGTTGGTTCGCAGCCTGGCTGCTCCTGATGGGATTGCTGATGCTGACGGCGACGCTGCGCGAGTACCGGCGTTAGGATCCAGCCGCGTCGTCGCACTCGCGCAAGCGCGTGTGTTGTGCCAGCGCGTCGAGTTCGTGTTGCAGCGCGCCGTGCTCCTGAGCGAAATAGCGGCTGATCGCGGCCTGCATGCGGGGTTCGACAAAGCGATGCACTGAATGCGCAAGCTCGGGTTCGAAGCCGCGCAGAATCTTGTGTTCGCCCTGAACGCCAGCGTCGAAATGTCGCAGGCCCTGCGCGATCGCGTGCTCGATGCCTTGGTAGTAGCACAGCTCGAAGTGCAGCCCGTCGATGTCGGCTTCTGCGCCCCAGTGCCGGCCGAATAGCGTGTCGCCATCTTCGAAGAAGAATGCTGCGGCAACGATGCGGCCAT
>JBFFJL010000637.1:0-1782 GCA_041555955.1 Nevskiaceae bacterium | reverse complement strand
GGGTTCGACGCCGATCTCGAAGCGGATCTGGGCATCGATTCGATCAAGCGCGTCGAAATCCTCGGTGCGTTCCAGAAGGCCCTGCCCGGCGATCTCGGCGGCAACGTCCAGTGCGCGATGGAGCGCTTCACCCGTGCCAGGTCCCTGAATGCGATCCTCGCGGAAATCCAGGCGCTGTCTCCGACGCCGTCGGCTATACCGGCAATATCATTGTTGACAGCACCGGCCGCATCGGCGAGCGAGGCACCCTCAACAACGATTCCGCGCTACGTCCTGAAGCCGACACCGGCACCCCTGAGCGGCAAAAGCGTGCGACTGTCGGGTCTGGTGTTACTGCTGGGCGATTCCACCGCGATCAGCAGCGCGCTGATCGCGGCCATCAAGGCCGAGGGCGCTACCCCGGTCATGATCGCGGCAAGCGAGCCTGAACGGGTGCGCGAGGCCATCACCGAAGCCCGAGCTCGCCACGGCGCAGTCCAGGCGATGCTGTACCTGCATGGCCTGAGTCCTCAGGTGGCTGAGTCTCTGACCCAGTGGCGCGAGAAGTATCAGCGCAACCTGCTGACGCTATTCCACGCCGCGCAGGCCCTGGGCGACGATATCCAGACCGTGCGCCTGGTCGCCGCGACCCGGCTCGGCGGCACGTTCGGCCGCGACACCATGGGCAGCGGTTCGATCACCGCAGGGGGCGTGGTCGGCATGACCAACTGCCTGCGCCACGAATTCCCGAATGCGGCCATTCGCACGATCGATTTCGACGGCCAGTCCGACGACGACATTGCGACGCTGCTGCTGACTGAACTGCGCAGCAACGACACGCAACCCGAAGCCGGCTATGTCGGCCAGGAGCGCTTGGGCGCTGCGACCGTCGAAAAGCCCCTGGCTGACAGTGCCTTTGCCCCGCATCTGGAGCCCCAGGGCGACTGGGTCGTGCTCGCAACGGGCGGCGCCCGCGGCATTACCGCGGAAATTCTCGAAGAATTGGTGCAGCCCGGCATGCGCCTGGTGCTGCTGGGCCGCTCCAGCGAGCCGGCGCCCGAAGATGCGTCCACACGGGACGCCAGCGATCCGCAGGCGCTGCGCAAGATTCTGATCAACGCGCAGATCGCACGTGGCGAAAAACCCAAGCCTGCTGACATCGATCGCAGCCTGTCGCGGCTGCTGGCCGATCGCGAGATTCGCGCCAACATCCAGCGGCTGCGCACGGCTGGTGCCACGGTCGAATACCTTGCCTGCGACGTTCGCGATGAAAAGGCTTTCAGCGCACTGATCGACGACGTCTACACCCGCGCCGGTCGTATCGACGTTGCGATTCATGGCGCAGGCGTCATCGAAGACCGGTTGCTGGCGGACAAGACCTCCGAGTCGTTCGAACGCGTGCTGTCGACCAAGCTCGACGCCGCTTACGTGCTCAGCCGCAAGCTGCGCCCGGACTCGCTGAAATGCCTTGCCCTGTTTACTTCAGTCGCTGGACGTTACGGCAACCGCGGACAGACCGACTACGCCGCGGCCAACGAAACGCTGAATCGCATGGCCTGGGATCTGCAGCGCCGCTGGCCCGAAACCCGGGTCATCGCGATAAACTGGGGACCGTGGGATGCGGGCATGGCCAGCGAAGGCGTCAAGCAGGCATTCCGTGATCAGGGCATTGAACCGATTCCGGTTGCCGCCGGCCGCCGCATGTTCCGCGAGGAGCTGGCACTCGGCCCCCGGCATGAAGTCGAACTGGTCGCAGGACGTGGCACCTGGGGCACAACCCTGGCCTCGCCGCCGACCAACCCG
>JBFFJL010000636.1:0-1782 GCA_041555955.1 Nevskiaceae bacterium | reverse complement strand
GCCGTGTGGCGCGATCATCGCCAGATCGCCACTGTTGGTATAGACGCCGGTGACCAGATCGCCCCACTTGGCTCCCGGCGCGGCGCCCATCTGGTTGACCATCTCGAAGGCTTCGGACAAGGCCGCGTTGATCAGGCCGCGAATGTGATGGGTCTGATGCGGATCGAGGCCCTGTTTCAGCACCGCCTCTTCCAACGGCGTGCGCGGCGCCAGCGTGTGGTCGCGCATGATCTCCGGATCAGGGCCGAGAAACAGTTTGTTCTCGGCCAGAAACTGATCGAGCAGGACTTTGTCTTCTGCAGAAAGCTGGGTCATATCATTCATGGCTGTCTCCGATCAGTGTCCGCCGCGGGTGAACCAGACGGCGTTCTGTGCTGCCGCGTAATAGCGCCAGCCGGGATTGACGAGGTAGGTGGTCGCGCGCGTGGTGACCAGCGCCGGACCGTCGATGCGCGTACCTTCGGCCAGCGCGCGATCGTCATAGACACGGGTTTCGACCGCACCGTCATGGCCCGGAAAGTGACATTCCCGCGTGCCGACCGGCTCGACGCTCTGCCCCTTGCGGCCGTCGTCCTCGATGCCAGCAAAGCGCACGGTCGATTGCTCGACGTAGGAACACACGCGAATGGTGTTGATGCGCACGCCGGTTTCCGGCGACTGGCTGCCCTTGCCGAAGCGCTCGCCGTAGCGCGTGTGGAACTGGTTGATCAGCTTGATCACGTCAGCCTGCGACTGCAGTCGGGTCTGGTCGGCGACGACCGCGGTCTGTACGCGCTGGTTGCCGTAGCGCATATCCAGTTCGAGACGATAGCGGATGTCCTCGGCCGCAAAGCCCTGGCGCAGCAAGTCCTCGCGACCGCGCAGTTCCAGCGCCTCGACATGCGTGTTGAAGGCCGTGTAGTCGGCGTAGAAGCGCCTGAGGTTGGCATCGAACAGCACGGTCCAGGTACTGGTCTCGTGGATGTGCATCTGATTCATGTTGCCTGCACCGACGGCCGAGAACACTGACGAGAACGGTGGCGCCAGCACGCGATCCACACCGAGCACCTCGGCGATGCCGCAGGCGTGCAGCGGGCCGTTGCCACCGTAGGCCAGCACCGTGAAATCCTTGGGCTCGTAGCCGCGCGTACGCAGCTCGGTCGCGATGCCGTTGGCCATGTTGGCGTCGACCGTGCGCTTGATCAGCCTGGCCGCTTCGATCGTGTCGACATCCAGTTCGTCGCACAGGTCTTCCATCGCCTGACGCGCACGCTTGGGGTTGAGCTTGATGTGGCCGGCGGCGTAATTGGCCGGGTCCAGATAGCCCAGCAGCAAATCGGCGTCGGTCACCGTCGGATTCAGTCCGCCACGGTCGTAGCAGGCCGGCCCCGGATCGGAACCGGCCGACGCCGGACCGCATTTGACCGTGCGGAACATGCGGTCGTAGCTACAGATCGAGCCGCCGCCCGCACCGAGCGTGACCAGATGCACCATCGGGATCGACACCAGCCAGCGATCGATCACCGGATTGAAGTCGTAGTGCTTGACCCCGCCCTGATCGACGATGCCGATGTCGAAGCTGGTGCCGCCCATATCGGTGGCAACGACATTCCCCAGCCCGGTCTGCTGCATCAGATGTTCACTGGCCGCGATGCCGGAGACCGGGCCTGAATGCACCGTCTGCAGCGCGTCGGTGGAGTTCAGCTGCGCCATGCCGCCGGAGTTGTGATTGACCAGCATCGGTCGTTCATACCCCTGGCCACGCAGGTTCAGCTCCAGCGTACCGAGACCGTGATACATGGT
>JBFFJL010000635.1:0-1799 GCA_041555955.1 Nevskiaceae bacterium | reverse complement strand
GGCAACAATACGCACGACGCCGAGCGTTTCATCTTTTCCATCCTCACCCTGGGCGCAGGCGATGAAGGCCATCTCACGGTCATAGTCGATTTGCGTCAAGCGAGCCATGTAGGGGCGCGGAATCTGTTTGACATAATGGAAGAAGCGGTAAACCAGGTCCTGTTCGTTCATGTGTGACAGGAAGACATAATGTGCGGCTTCGTCTTCCGGTCGAATCGGACGAAACAGCACTGTGCGGCCATTGCGCATGGTAGATATTTCTTCCAGTTCCTTCGGGTACGGCTGGATTGCGAACCGATGCGGTTTTACCGGTTCTGCCGACAGTCGGATGTGGACGTCGACGACACTTAGGCTTTTGTCATCGGCGAACAGCGGATTGATATCAAGCTCGACGATTTCGGGCAGATCAATCAACAGTTGCGAGACCTTCATTAATACTAGCGCAATGGCTTCACGATCTGCGGCGGGATCACCACAGTAGGTTTCAAGCAATACGGCGGCACGACTGCGGTCGATCAGGTCATGCGCCAACGGCAGGTTCAACGGCGGCAATCCTACCGACATGCCCTGGTGGAGTCCCGCCGCACGCCCGCCTTCACCAAAAATAATCAGCGGACCAAATAACGGATCGGTGATAACGCCGATCTGCAACTGCAGTGCATGCCCACGCGGCAACATAGACTGTAGGTTGAAGCCACTGATGGTGACACCTGGGGTCTTGATCCGCGCCCGCTCGATCATGCCGCGGGCGGCGGCTTCAACTGCTTCGGCAGTTTCCAGATTCAGGGCGACGCCACCTATATCCCACTTACGCCGCAAGTTATGTGACATGACGGCTAACGCCACAGGAAATCCGATACGTTGCGAAACCTGCGCCGCCTGCTGCGGATCCACTGCGGTGTGGGTCGGCACCACCGGAATGCCATAAGTGGAGAGAATGGCTTTTGACTCGACCTCGGTGAGTTCTGTCCTGCCGGCAAGGAGGGCCGCCCGGATGACCTCGTTGGCGGCATCAACATCAGGCGAAAAGCTACTGGGGATGGATGGCGGAACCTGCATCAATAGCTCGCGTGCGAGGCGGTGATTATCGATGTGGAGGAAAGCTCGGGCACCGTGTCCTGGTGTGGAGAACGTTGGAATGCCCGCGTCGATGAATCGCGTGCGCTCGGCGGCGACGCTCTCGTCGCCGATCCAGCATGTCAGCAGGTTACAGGTGATGGACTTTGCCGCCTTGATTACCGACTCAGCAATCTTGCCGCTGCTGCATAGTGCATTGGGCGTGTGCATCACCAAGATGGCGTTCGCCGCACGCTCCTCACAAAGTACCTTTAGCACCTCTTCATAACGTTCAGCGCTGGCATCGACTCGCATGTCTATCGGATTGCTGCCATCCCAACTCGCCGGTAGGATGCTCCGTAGCCGCGCCACGGTCTGCTCGTCGAGCGCAGGCATTGTATAGCCACCAAGGTACAGGCTGTCTTCAGCCATGATACCGCCGCCGCCACCATTGCTGATGGCCACCAGGCGACTGCCGGTCATTGGTCGCGAGCGAACCACTGTTTCCACGGCGCCGAACAGTTCATCGAGATGTTCAACGCGCAGGATACCGGCACGTCGCAGCACCGCTTCGAAGATATCATCATCACTGATCAGGTTCGACATATCCAAAAATGCGGGCTCTGCATTTCCAGTTAGGTTATGGCCGTGCGGTGCGCGGCCAGCCTTGATCGCTACCACCGGCTTGTTCCGCGCCGCCGCCCGCGCCGCCGCCATAAAACTGCGTCGGTCACGAATCGACT
>JBFFJL010000634.1:0-1807 GCA_041555955.1 Nevskiaceae bacterium | reverse complement strand
TCATCAACTGCGTCGGACTCTCCGCACTCGCCCTCTCCATCACCGGCATCTGGATGATGCGACGCCTGAATCAGGCCCGGAACAAAAACAAACGCGGGAAAAGTGCAGCGGCGTAGTGGACGCCGCTAGGCGCGGCGTGCCGCAACAGTTCCTCGCAGCGACGCGCCGGGCGCAGCCGCACGGCGGCGCGGCTGCGCGATCTCGTTGATGTAGCGCTGCAAGGTTTCGATCGCTTCGACGCGGCCGTTGCCGGCGTGCTCACGCATGTTCGAGACGTACCAGGCGTGACTGCCCATGAAGTGATCGATGTCGCTGGGCGCCAGCTGCATCAGATCTGCGCGCATGCCGACGCCCATGCGTTCGATCATGTGGGCGTTGAGCCGTTGCTCGAACGCGTCTTCGGGCACCGCGAGGATCGGTTTTCCGAAGTGGATCGCTTCACCGATCAACTGATTGCCGGCGGTCGACAGCACCGCCCGGCAGCCCGCGAGGTCGCGCACGAAGCCATCGACACTGGGCGCACGGAAGTCCAGATTTTCATCTTCGCCACGGTGCGGTGTGCCATAGACCACGACCTTGCAGTCGAGCAGGCGCAGCGCGCGATCAACATGCGGCAGATACTGATGCTCGCCCTTGTTGAAGTAGGCCAGCAGATAGTCGCCGTTGCTGGGCTGCGTCGTCAGCACCTCGTCGCGCAGCATCGGGCCCACAATCTTGACCTGCGGGTACGCCGGCTCGGCCGGATAGAAGCTGGACACCAGAATGCGTTCCGGCACGCCCATCAGGCTGCGATATCCCCAGGCGTCGCGCATGCCGAGCGCCCACAGATCTGCCGGAAAGTGCGGCTTGCAGTAGGCGATGATGCCCACGTGATCAAAGCTGATGCGCGGAATGCCGAGCTTCTGCGACACCCGGTGCGTCCAGGCTTCGGAATCCGAGATCACCAGCTGAATGTCGCGTTGGCGAAACTCGTCGGCTACCTGCGCCATGCCGGCGCCGCCGAACAGCAGATCCGACATCGGCGCGACATTGCGGCTCACTGTGCGCAGCAGTGAGTGCGATCCGCCATCGTTGTACTGATAGCCGATGGTCGGAATCCGCACGGTCGGAAAGCGCGGCGCCAGCACGTCGTAGGCATCCGCGCCGGCAAAGACCGTAACGTCGTGCTCCTGCATCAGGGCGGGTAACACTGACATCGTCCGCATCGCGTGGCCGCGCCCGTAACCCATGACGCCATAGGCAATTCGCATACGCTGAGGTCCACTGGTCATTTGGGGATGAATACTCCAAGCCGGCGATGATCTGACGATGACAAATCAGCGTCGAATTGATGACAGTGATCGCGGTATGGCCAGAAAATGCTGCACCGCAGCGGTGCGCGGAATTCCGCGGAACCGCGATAAAAACGCTTGAAGAGCGCGCCGTAATCATGCTTTCCAACAAATATTAATCCATATATTTCATAAACTTAAAAAAGATAATCGGGAAAACCCACCTGGATCGACGAAGGTGGAGTTTTCTGCACCGTTTCTTGGCGTTACTGTAGCGCCCCCATTCACCGGGCTACGGTCCGGTATGGAGAGTTGGTCGGCAAAGTGCGAACGGTCCCCTGGACCGCGCACCCGCAGCGGCAGGCGCGACGCAGCGGGATATAGCGGGAGGAGAAACTCGCAATGGAGCGCGCCACATTGACACCGGTGCGGCCGGCACCGGTGTGTACTTTTCCTCGCTGACGCTGACGTCAATTTTTCCAGCAGGTGCCACTCCACCCGTATTTGCCGCGGGATACACTAGGCGCCCTCTCTCC
>JBFFJL010000633.1:0-1810 GCA_041555955.1 Nevskiaceae bacterium | reverse complement strand
GGCATGCGCACCGAGATCGGTCGCATTGCCGCACTGCTGGCGGCGCAGGACGAGGTGCGCACGCCGCTGCAGATCCGTCTGACCCGATTCGGGCGCGTGCTGTCGCTGGCGGTGATTGCGATCTGTGTGATCGTGTTCGGCGCCGGGCTGCTGCGCGGCGAGCCGGCGCTGATGATGTTTCTGACCGCGGTGTCGCTGGCGGTGGCGGCGATTCCCGAAGCCTTGCCGGCGGTGGTGACGCTGACGCTGAGTCGCGGTGCTGCCCTGATGGTTCGCGCCAATGCCCTGGTGCGGCGCCTGCCTGCGGTCGAGACCCTGGGTTCGGTCACCTACATCTGCTCGGACAAGACCGGCACGCTGACCCTGAACCGGATGCACGCCGAGCGATGTGTCGTCGGCGATCCTCGCAGTCAGATCACACGACTGGAAACGACCGAAGGTGCGGAGCTCGCGCGCATGCTGGTGCTGAACAACGACGCCCGCGTCGCCGATGACGGCACGCTGATGGGCGATCCGACTGAAACCGCGTTGTGGCAGGTCGCGGCGGACAGCGGCGTCGACGTCGCCGAGCTGCTGGCACAGCATCCGCGTCTGGCCGAGTTGCCGTTCGACAGCCAGCGCCAGCGCATGTTGACTCTGCATCGCTGCGATGCCGGCGTGCTGGCCCTGCTCAAAGGTGCGCCTGAAGTGGTGCTGCCACGTTGCAGTGACATCATGTCCGGCGACTTCGATCTCGATGTGCTGACCGCCGCGGCGGAGCAGCTTGCTGCCGAAGGCTGCCGCGTCCTTGCGTTCGCCCAGCGGACCTTGACGGCGATGCCGGACGATTTGCACAGCGCGGAGACGGAGCTGCAGTTTGTCGGTCTGGTCGGGCTGATCGATCCGCCGCGGCCGGAAGCCGCGGATGCGGTGGCGGCCGCGCGCGGCGCTGGCATCACCACGGTGATGATCACCGGCGATCATCCGGCGACGGCGGCGGCGATTGCGCGCCAGGTCGGCATCATCGATACCAAAGGTGAGGTCGTTACCGGTGCAGAGTTGAGCGAACTGGACGACACCGCGCTGGATCAAAGAGTCGAAGGCATTCGTGTCTACGCCCGTGCAACGCCGGAGCAGAAGATCCGCATCGTCAAGGCGCTGCAGCGGTGTGGCGCCTTCGTCGCCGTGACCGGCGATGGCGTCAATGACGCCCCAGCCCTGAAGAGCGCACACATCGGCGTGGCGATGGGGCGGGGTGGCACCGAGGTCGCGCGCGAGGCTTCGGATCTGGTGCTGCTGGACGACAACTTCGCGACCATCATCGCGGCGGTGCGCGAGGGTCGTCATATCTACGACAACATCCGCAAGTTCGTGCGCTATGTGGTGACGACCAACGCCGCTGAAGTGCTGACCCTGTTTTTGGCGCCGTTCCTGGGCCTGCCGCTGCCGCTGTTGCCGATCCAGATCCTGTGGATCAATCTGGTCTCCGACGGCTTGCCGGGTCTGGCGCTGGCCGCCGAGCCGGTTGATCGCCGCGCAATGGCGCGACCGCCACGCCCGCCGGGCGAGAGTTTGTTTGCCCACGGCCTGGGCATTCACGCGATCTGGGTCGGGCTGCTGATGGCCGGAGTCACTTTGCTGACGCAGGCCTGGGGTGTGAACAGCGGACTTGAACACTGGCAGTCGATCACGTTCACCGTGCTGACGCTGTCGCAGATGGGACATGCGCTGGCGATCCGTTCCGAGACCGAGTCGCTGTTCACCTTGGGGCTGGGTTCCAACCGTGCGCTGCTGGGCGCGGTGTTGCTGACCCTGGCGCTACAGGCCGCGG
>JBFFJL010000632.1:0-1820 GCA_041555955.1 Nevskiaceae bacterium | reverse complement strand
TCGAGGACCGTCTCCATCATGTTCATCTTGGCGCCGATGCGGTCGACGACGGGGACGATGAGGTTGAGTCCGGGGGCCAGCGTGCGGGTATAGCGCCCGAAGCGCTCGACCGTGTATTCGGTGCCCTGCGGCACGGTGACCACGCCCTTCCAGGCCGTGACCAGCAGGAAGAGTCCAAATGCGAAAGCAACGATGGTTCCCATGGCAAGCTCCTTGTGCGTTCAGCGGATTCTAGCCTGCTTGCGTGACCGCAGGCCGTGACGCAGCCGACGCTTCAGGACGCGGCGAGCACCGCCTCGGCAGCCATGCGCCGAATCCGCTCGACCATCGCGTAAAAGCCATTGCGTCGGTTCATCGAGATATGACTTTCCAGCCCGAGGCGCTCGAATACGCCGTTGACGTCGGTCTCCAG
The DNA here is from genome assembly GCA_041555955.1 of Nevskiaceae bacterium. GTDB lineage: Bacteria > Pseudomonadota > Gammaproteobacteria > Nevskiales > Nevskiaceae > Solimonas. The sequence goes on along the minus strand of JBFFJL010000632.1, from coordinate 1,408 downwards.
AATCTGTTGCGGCGTCTTCCCGGACAGCAGCTTGAACAGCAATGCAATCAAGCCCTTGACGATGTGGGCATCGGAATCACCCATGAACTCCAGGGTGACCGGCGGCCCCGGCTGCACGGCGTGCGTCAACCAGACCTGCGACATGCAGCCACGCACCTTGTTGGCATCCACATGCGCCTCGGGCGCCAGCGGCGGCAACTCGCGCCCGAGTTCGATCAGGTAGCGATAGCGCGCCTCCCAGTCTCCAAGGAATTCAAAGGTTTCGATCAGTTCGTCGGCATCCATCCACATAGGGTACGCGCCGCAGGGCCGCAGCCGGAAGTGCCCCGGCCTTCAGAATCGGCACGCCCCGGCCGCTAAGCACCCACAACCGCTCCCATCCCGCACTGCCGCAACGATCCGACGCAACTCGCCGATGTCCACGCCACCTTCCGTCCTACTGATCGACGACGATGATTTCGTCCGCAGCACCGTCAGTGAGCAACTGCGCACCCTAGGGATCGTGCAGCTCGAAGCTGCGGCCGACGCGACGACAGCGCTGCGCTCGATCGCAGCGGGCCGGCGTTTTGATCTGGTCATTGCCGACCTGATGATGCCCGGCATGGACGGCGTCGAGATGCTGCGTGAGCTCAATGTACGCAATCCGGGCTCCGCGCTGGTGCTGATCAGCTCCGCTGAGCAGAGCGTCCTGCGTGCCGTGGCGATTCTTTCGCGCCAGCGCGGATTGCGCGTGCTGGGGGCAGTCCGCAAGCCGGTACGTGCCGAAGTTCTTGGCGAACTGATCGAAGTCCTGATGACCGAACTGCCTGCGCCCGCGCAGCCGGCGCCTCGCCTCAGCGCCGACAGCCTGGCTCAGGCGCTGGATCGCGGCAAAGTGCGCCTGCGTGCGTCGCCCTGTGTCCGACTCAGCGACGACGCGGCATACAGCATCGACCTTCGCGCGCACCTCAGCGAAGACGGCAGCGATTACGATCACGATCAGCTGCTTGCCACCGCGCTGCAGCATGGCTTGACCTCACGCCTGACCGCGTCGCTGGTCACGCTCGGCATCGATATCGCCGCTGAGTTGTGGCGCCAGCACGTCTCGATTTCAATCAGTGTCAGCCTGCCCGGAACCGCGCTGAACCGCCTCGATCTCCCGGACTTGCTGGAACACCGACTGAAGCAGGCCGGCGTTCTGCCGAACCTGTTCGGCATTGGCATTCCGGAACAGGCGCTCAGCGACGATTGTGCGGCACTGGACGTACTGGCGCGCCTGCGGATGCGCGAGATGCGCGTCTGCATCGACGACTTCAGCAGCAATCACTGCGGGTTCACTCGGCTGCAACGGATCCCCGCCAGCGAGGTACGGCTGGACCGGCGGCTCCTGGGGCCCTTCTTTGACCTTGAGAGATGGACGGTCCGTTGA
>JBFFJL010000631.1:0-1829 GCA_041555955.1 Nevskiaceae bacterium | reverse complement strand
CGCCACCTCCACCAATTCGTCGTCTATAGATGTCCACAGAAGTGTACTAACCCCATAGAAATATGGGGTTTTTTATTGCACGTCGTCCACCTGAGGCCATTCCTCAAACAGCGTGCGATCGATCCTGGGGATATCCTGAGCGACCTGCTTCTGGCTTGAACTCATCGCGAGCACCAGATCCCGTACACGCCGAGTGATGTCCGGCTCGCCGCCCTCCGCAATCGCCCGGTTCGCCACGCCTTCGGCCTCGCGCTCGATGGCCGTTGCCATTTTGACGATCTCGTTGGCCAGCTGTCGTGGCTTGATGTCGCAGAGGTGCGCCATATGCGCCCACTCATAGGGGATCAGATCTTCCACGGTGAAGACATCGCCGAACGCCATCGCGAAGGTCTTCGGGAACCAGCCTTCCGGGTAAATGCCGATGCTGACCAGATCGTAGGCGGGCGCCACCCGCAGCCCCCGGCGATCCCAAAAGAAGCTGATGTTCTTGGCGTGCGCGTCAAAGTTCTGGATCAGCGCCTGGAAGATCACCCAGCGCAGCAGATGCAGCTTGAACGCTGCCGGCGTTGTCGCGCTGCGCCCGAGACGAAACAGCGCGGGAAGGCTCGTGCCGGTGCGGACGCCAGCCAAGTCGCGTCCATTGCCAAACGGCCGCTCGTATTTCAGCGACGGCGTCACGCCAAGGGCCTGGCAGCCATCGATGACATGAATGCGCTGAACCCGATCGCCATCCCGCGCCCGATCAAAGCGATCCACGACCAGGACCGGTTCCGGCACATGCTCCAGGCGCACGGGTGCAACGGGCAGCTTGATGGCCGCCGCCAGACGCATGCAAAAGAATTCGTTGCTGGTGAGGCCCGCCAGTCGGGGCGCGATCGGGTCAGGCTTCAGGATGTGAGTCGACGCCCGGTTCGCACCATCCACCAGTGACCACTCTCCGTCGGACTCAAAGACGGCCAGCTTGTCCTGATAGCCTGCTATCGAAAGCCGTACCGTGCCATCCCAGACACTGAAGGGCACGTCCTGCCGGTCCCGGATTCGGGCAGATAACTCGGCGCGGGGGATGGGCCGCAGCCTGTCTTCCGGAAGGGGGCGATCAGACGCCAGCACGCGCACGGCGCCGCTGGCCTCGCCGCCCATTGCGCGCAGCAAGCCGAAACTGCTGGACTTGGAGATCTGCAGCGAGCGGCAAACGTCGTCAAGTGCTTGCCCCTCAGGCAGCAGGTTCTGGAAGAAGGTGGCCGCAGCCGCTGACCAATCCGATTCCTCGCCGACCGGCGCTGACAGCGGCACGCTGGGCGCCAGCGGGTAGCCGGCCTTACGCCAATCCGCGGTGTAGTCGAACCGCAGCTGTTGCTGTTGGTCGACCCGAAGGCTACCGACCTCGGCATCCGCCAGATGAACCGTAAGGCTCAGTTCTTCGGCCATGCCAGGTCTCGGTTCGAACCTTGCTGAGATGGCAATGCGCTAAGAGTGATGCCGAGGCCATCCAGGATCTTCAGCAGATTGTCGAACTGCAATCCGCCCTTGCCCTGTTCGACGCGAAGCATCGTCGCCTTGGCGATTCCGATCGCCATGGCGGCCTCCTCGACCGTCATTCCAGCCTGCATCCGGGCGTACCGGATAATGCGGCCCAGATCCTCCCGGCTCGTGATTCGCCCAGATGGCGGCGCGGGCGGCATGGCGATTCTTGGCATGGTCTATCTTCTTAGTCTTTAGGTGGCAATCTTCGCCGATTTCCAGGACCTGGTCTACATCATTGGACCTTACGACTATCCAGGCTTGGCCTGCCTGTAAAGGTATAAGGTCTTATACCATGATGCGGCATG
>JBFFJL010000630.1:0-1833 GCA_041555955.1 Nevskiaceae bacterium | reverse complement strand
GCCATCGTCGATCCGCTTGCGAATTTCGAGCACCGACGGATCGGCATCGACCTCCAGATCGGTGAAGTTTTGCGCCTTCAACGAGGTCTGTCGCGTCTTCATTGCCACCCGCGCGTCACCCCATTCACGCCGTGCTGCCAACTTGTCGGCACAGTACGCGGCATCCACACCCGGATGGTTCGAAAACCAGGTTTCGGCATTGGTCACATTGAATTTTTTGACCGTGTCCGTCAGGTGGTCGATCGTCACCGCCTTGTGGTCCTCGGTGAACAGGAACAATGCCATCGCCGAACAGTTCGGATTGAGCAGGCCGGACGATGTCGGCACCGGCGTTATCGCCTGAACCATCACATACTGATTGCGCGGCAGCACGCGGAACTTCGGCACCGCCTCGGAGAACGCCGAATTGACCTGCTTGGCAATGCCGGGCAGCGACAAAGTCGATTGAATGCCCGGCTCGTTTTCCATGCGCCAGGTAAAGCGATCAATCTGCTCCATCACGTCGTACTTGATGCACGACTCCGGATCCGTCTCGGCAATCACCTTGAGAATATCGGTGCCGATTGCGAAATTGTTGACGACCGCCTCGGTGTCCTTGTTGTAGCGCGAATCCGGCCGCAGCTCCGGCACACCGGCCTGCGAATCACCGTAGAGCATGCCTTCGCTCTTCCAGGTCGCCCAACCATAGAGCACCGCCGTTGCCAGGATGATGACTGCAGCAGGAACCGGCTTGGTCACAATTGTCATCGCACGGAAGACCGGATTGAGCGCCGCCTCACGGCGTTCCTGCTTCTTGACGAATTCCTCGACGTTTTTGACCTTGGTGTAGGTCAGCCAAATCGGCATCAGGATCTTGTTGGTGATGATGATCGCCGCCATGCCATACGAGGCATTGATCGCCATCTCGCGGATGATGTCGATTGGAATCAGCAGAATCGTCAGAAAGCCGGCCAAGTCCGTGATCAACGCCGTTGTACCGGGAATCGCCAGGCGCCGGAAGGTCTCCAGCGAAGCGTCATAACTGTTCTTGCCTGCTGCCAGTTCATGCACCCATGAACTGGTGTACTGAACCCCGTGCGATACCGACACCGACAGAATCAGGAATGGCACCAGGATCGCGAATGGATCCAGACCGTAACCAGTCGCCGTCAGTAGGCCGAACTCCCAGATCACCGCAATGAACGAGCACACCAGAGGCATGATCGCGAGCTTCAGGCTGCCGAGATACAGCACCAGGAGTACAAAGGTCATCGCCAGCGCAACGAAGAAATACATCACCACTTCGTTGGCCGCATCGGTGACGTCACCAATGACCTTGGCGAATCCCAGGATGTGAATATCGATCTGGTCGTCCTGATACTTCTGCCGGATTTTCTCTTCCAGCTGCTTCGCCACCTCGCGGTAGTCAAGCTTCTTGCCAGAAATCGGATCGACTTCGAGCAACTCAGCAAAGACCATCGCGCCGCGCTGATCCTTGGTGGTGTAGCGGCCGACATGTCCGCCCTTGCCGACGTTGCCGCGGACCAGATTGAAATAGTAGTCAGTCGGCTGGTACTCGGCCGGAATCACGTTGCCGCCAGCAAAGCCCCCCTCAACCACCTCGATGTAGCGCACATCCGGGGTAAATAGCGACGACACGCGTGAACGGTCAATGCCCGGCAGAAAGAAGATTTCGTCAGTGACCTGCTTGAGCTTGCTCAGGAAGTGCTCGTTGTACATGTCGTTGGACTTGTCCTTCTGGATCAAGGCCACCAGCACCGTATTGGCACCCCCGAAATCGTCTTCGTACTGCTTGAGAACCTGCATGTACGGATGATCCAGCGGAATCGACTT
>JBFFJL010000629.1:0-1836 GCA_041555955.1 Nevskiaceae bacterium | reverse complement strand
TCATGTTTCGCGAGCACTGCTCGCGATGACCCCCGAACGCCCGACCGTCAGATCGGGCCGGGCAGGGCGGCAGCGAAACGGCCAGCCGCAGGAGCGCGAAGCGTTCTGCGACCCCGAACGCCCGAGCGTAAGGGAGGGCCGGGCGGCAGGTCGCCATAAGCCCGCGTAGAGCCGCACTGAACGCTGCGCAGGACGGGTGAAATCGCTGCCGTTCCGAACAAATACAAACCGTTCTCAGGACCGGCGCGCCGGGTCCCTGTCGGCTCTGAAAAACCCACCGAAAGATAGGCGTGAGGGTATCGTGATCGACGTATAAATTCATAAGTGCGTAGTTGTACTACGCACTAATACAGGCCGGTAGGGACGTTCCCATGCTGGCCATTGCGGTTTCACTTGCGGCTTCAGTCGGTTCCGGCACGCACCCGGTCCGCGACTCCGGTGCCGCGCGAGACAGGAGAATCAAGCATGAGTCAGACCCAAGAGGCCGCTGCCCGCGCCGCCGCTTCGATCCCGCTGGACAAGATTGATGTTGCCGATCCCGCGTTGTTCCAGAACAACACGATGATGGAATACTTCGCGCGTCTGCGGAAAGAAGATCCGGTGCATTACTGCGCAAAGAGCCTGCACGGTCCGTACTGGTCGGTAACGCGCTTTGCCGACATCATGAGCGTCGATACCAATCATCAGGTGTTCTCGTCGGAATCGCGCTTCGGTGGCATCACGCTCATGGACAACAACGCGGCGACAACGCTGCCGATGTTCATCGCCATGGATCCGCCCAAGCATGACGAGCAGCGCAAGACCGTCAGCCCGATCGTTGCGCCGGAGAACCTGGCCAAGCTCGAAGGTCTGATCCGTGAACGCACGCAGGCCGCGCTGGATTCACTGCCGGTCAATGAGCCGTTCAACTGGGTCGAGAAAGTCTCGATCAATCTGACCACGCAGATGCTGGCGACCTTGTTCGGCTTCCCCTGGGAAGACCGCGCCAAGCTCACCCGCTGGTCGGACGTCGCCACTGCCGAGATTGGCAGCTTCGGCATCGATTCCGAAGAAGCGCGCATGAAGGAGATTCACGAATGCGCGGCCTACATGATGAAGCTGTGGAACGAGCGTGTGAATTCCGAGCCGGGTCCGGATCTGCTGTCGATGCTGGCGCACTCCGACAAGACCCGCAACATGAGTCAGGAAGAGTTTCTCGGCAACATGCTGCTGCTGATCGTGGGCGGCAACGACACGACACGCAATTCCATGAGCGGCGGCCTGCTGGCGCTGAACGAGAACCCGGACGAATACCGCAAGCTGGCGGCCAATCCGGAGCTGATCGGCTCAATGGTCTCGGAGATCATCCGCTGGCAGACGCCGCTGGCGCACATGCGGCGTACCGCGCTGGAGGACACCGAGCTGGGCGGCAAGCAGATCAAGAAGGGCGAAAAAGTGGTGATGTGGTACGTCTCGGGCAATCGCGACAGCGATGCCATCGAGAACGCCGACAGCTTCATCATTGATCGTGCGCGCCCGCGCCATCATCTGTCCTTCGGCTTTGGCATCCACCGCTGCGTCGGCAACCGTCTGGCCGAGCTGCAGCTGCGCATCCTGTGGGAAGAAGTGCTCAAGCGCTGGCCCAATCCGATGCAGATCGAAGTCATCGGCGAGCCGAAGCGGGTGTATTCCAGCTTCGTCAAGGGCTTTGAGGCGCTGCCCGTGCGGATCAACGCCTGAGTACCCAGCACGATCGTGCCGCTCGGGCCCTGGATTCGGGCTCGATGCGGCCACGGCGGGTGAATTGTTAGCGAATTGTTGGTGCTGTGGCCGCGCAACTGTGCGTGGAACAGTGCC
>JBFFJL010000628.1:0-1844 GCA_041555955.1 Nevskiaceae bacterium | reverse complement strand
GCTGCGCACTACGGGATCTCAGCTGGCGCCCGGCAGCGGTGATGCTATGGAGAACGACTACCTGGAGACCGCAGTCTGGGCCGACCTGACGCGTTAATTGAGTTGGCCAGCGAGCCGCAGGCGATCGTCAGCAAGCGTGGAGCGGGCTCCGGACAGGCATTGAAACGCCCCGTTTCAGGCCACTTCCCGCACCCCTGAAACGCCGCATTTCCTGCACAGATCAATAAGTTAGCTTCCATTGTGCTATGATCCCGCGCTCTTGCCCGTCGGCTTGATGTCGGCGCGCTCCGCTTTCACTCACAGGGAGACCGCGCATGCTGCTTGCCACCGACCTGGATGGCACTTTTCTCGCAGGCCCGGCCGAAGACCGTCTTCGGCTCTATCAACTGATCAACTCGCATCCGGCGATCAAACTCGCGTTTGTCACCGGGCGCGGCCTGGAATCCGTCCTCTCGCTGCTGTCCGACCCGACCCTGCCGCAGCCCGACTACGTGATCTGCGATGTCGGCGCGAGCGTGGTCCAGGTCATCGACGCGACAACCTTGCAGCCGGTGCAGCCATTGCAGGCCCAGATCGACGCACGCTGGCCCGGCGAACAGGCCGTGATCACCGCGTTGCAAGACATTCCCGGACTCGAACGCCAGGACGTGCCGCAGGAGCGACGCTGCTCGTACTACTGCAGCTTCGATGCCGTCAGTACCGAACTCGCATCCGTCATCGGCGACCTCGGTTGCGAACTGCTGTACTCGGCCGAACGCTATCTCGACATTCTGCCGTCCGGCGTCAACAAGGGTTCAACCCTGCTGGCACTGATCGAGCAGCTCGGCATCGACGAGGACGACGTCCTGGTTGCCGGCGACACGCTGAATGATCTGGCGATGTACGAGCATGGGTTCAAGGGCGTCTGCGTCGGCGAATCAGAGGAAGGACTGCTCGCAGCGACACGCGGTCGCGCGCGGGTGCTGCACGCGGAGCGCCCCGGCTGCGGCGGCATCGTCGAAGCCATCGAACACTTCGGATTCCTTGGTGAACGCGGCATACAGCTGCACCGCACGCCGGCGATGGCACCGGGCAAGGCCGAACTGCTGATCGTCTATCACCGCACACCGTACGAAGAAGTCATCGAGAAAGGCGAGGTCAAACGACGGCGCCCCGCCTCGCCGAACGGCATCATTCCAACGCTGGTGAGCTTCTTCAACGACGGACGTCCAGGCTCCTGGGTGGCCTGGGCCGTACACGATCCGCGCGTCAACAAGAATTTCGAGAATTACACTTCGTTCGACGGTGACCGCCACCCGAATCTGACGGTCTCGCGCGTTCCGCTATCGAAATCCGAAGTCGACATCTTCTACAAGAGCTTCTCCAAGGAAGCGTTCTGGCCGTTGCTGCACACATTCTGGGAGCGCGCACGGTTTCGCGAGGACCATTGGGAAGTGTTCCTCAAGGTCAACCGCAAGTTCGCCGAACGCGTCGCGGTCGACGCCGCCGAGGGCGCAACGGTGTGGCTTCACGATTACAACCTGTGGATGGTGCCGGCGGCGCTGCGCGAGCTGCGCCCGGACCTGAAGATCGCCTTCTTCCATCACACCTATTTCCCGTCGGCCGACGTCTTCAACGTCGTGCCATGGCGTCGCGCGATCATCGGCAGCCTGCTGCAGTGCGACTACATCGGCTTCCATATTCCGCGTCAGGTCGAGAATTTCGTCGACGTGGTCCGCGGTACCGTGCCGATGCGCGTGCTCGAAGAGCAGAGCGCGGCGCCGCGCTTCCTCACCTACGGCTGTGCTACCGGGCTGGATCGCTACGCATCGTGCATCGAGGCCGGCCACCGCGTCGTGCGCCTG
>JBFFJL010000627.1:0-1847 GCA_041555955.1 Nevskiaceae bacterium | reverse complement strand
TTCGTTGGCGGAGCATCGTGGGTGCTGTCGCCGGTTGCTCGAATTGCGGCATCAATTGCTGCGCACCCGCCTGGCGAGTCGACACGATATTTTTTCTGTGGCACGGTTTACGTGGGAGATAAGACGATGTGGGCCAATTTCACATAAGTCTTCGGCGGGGCTCTACCGGAAACGGTGGTGTGAAGTTCATCGAATCTTTAGCGCCATGGCTTCAGATCGCCAGGCGTGAAGGAGGGGGCGATGAGAAAACATCGGCACATAGAACCATTGGGCGGGAAGCGTGGCGGCTCGCTGCTGATACTGATCCTTGCGCTGATGCCGGCGGCGGCGTCCGCAGACCTGTTCGAAACACTCAAGAAGTCGGCGCGGGAAGCCCTGGTTGACGCTGTGAGCCGGCAGGTGGATGACGGCGAGAATGGTCAGGACGCTGTCTCCGAAGAGACCGACGAAGCGGTGCCCGAGCGGTCAGACGCAACGGCCGCGAGCAATCCATCGGACGAAATGGAGGACTCCCAGGCGGTTGTAACGCCCAGTACAAAGCCATCTCAGGAGTCGGCTCACGAAGTGCCGCTATCAGCGTCGGCTCAATCTTCTGCATCACCGGGGGGGTATGTTCCATTGGGTCAGATCCCAGACCTGCTGATCCTGTCCCGCCTGGACCCGAACCAGTTCACCGACGAGATCGCAATCCGTATTGCTGCGGAGCAGATCAAGGCCGACCAGAAGCACCTGCAGCACATCGCCAATCTGGAGGAACGCCTGGCAAAGGAGAGCAGGCCGAACATCAGAGCCAGACTCACGACGCTGCTTGCGGAGGCAAACAAGAAGGCGACGTACTTCCGCGCGGAACAGGTCCGCAGCGGTGATCCGAACGTTCTGGCCCGGCAGCTCAAGGACGAATTACGTCGCCGCATGCTGTCGGTGGCCGCCAAGGTTCCACTCGATGTGGTGGCGCAAGGCCGCCTGGAAAATCTGCAATGGGATATGGCAGCCGACACCCTGTTTGTGCGACCCCAGGATGCCCGGGATCCGCCTGAGTACCTCTATCAGCAGTTCTGGGCGGAAAGATCCGGCGAGGCTCCGCCGAACGCCGCGTTTCCATACTTCTCATACCCCCGATTGGTGCCCGGTTCCGGCGAAATCCAACGGTTCCCCGTCGACTACGGCTATCAGGGTCCGCCCGTGTGGAAGTCGCGGGATGTCCCACCCGATGGACAGTTCCCTGGGTTGCCCGCCGGTTCAGCCGCGTTCACACGTCATGTTCTGTTGCCACGCCTGGCCATGACCAGGGATTTGTACAAAAAACTCCTGGGCAAGGATGCACAGGCGCAGATCGACAGGATCAGGAATGACGACCAGCTCAGGGCCCAGAATGTCTTGTCGTGGGACAAAGACGACTCGCCGTCGCTGCGACTCGAGGGACGCTTCACGGCTGTGGCCACTGGCCAGTTCCAGGGGAACCCGCATGTGGTACCGCTCGTCGAACTCCATCGCATCCAGCTGATCGGAAAAGAGGGTGTCGTGCTGCGCGACTATCCGATCAGCCAACTCGAAACGGCCGCGGCATTCCTGGCCCGTCGCGCCAAGCACGAGAAGGAACGCCAGGCAGCGGACGAGAAGTGGGAACGGGATAGGGCGGACAAATCCGCAGCCGAGGCTGCCCAACGCGAAGCTGAGCAGGAGAAGGGGCGCCAGCGAGCGGCGGAGCGAGCCAAGGAAAGGAAGGCGGGGTACGACCTTGAAGTACGCGAGTTCGTCGAACGGACGTGCAACGGAAAAAGGGATCCCTACGAGCGCGATTCCTGTTTCGCGTATCGCAAGTGCGCGCATGAGGGGGCCTACACCGC
>JBFFJL010000626.1:0-1848 GCA_041555955.1 Nevskiaceae bacterium | reverse complement strand
GATCGAGAAAGCCAAGCGACTGTTGTTCACCGGGGATTGTTTGAACGGGCGTGAGGCGGTCGAGTGGGGGCTGGCGATCGAATCCGCCCCGCCGGATCAACTCGATTCACGTTTCGAGATTCTGCTGGAACGCATTGCGCGCATGCCGATCAACCAGCTGGTGATGATGAAGTTGCTGTTGAATCAGACCCTGATGTCACAGGGACTGCACACCACCCAAATGCTCGGAACCGTGTTCGACGGCATTACCCGCCATACGCCCGAGGGATACGCGTTTCAGCAACGTGCAATGCAAGCCGGATTCAAGCAGGCGGTGCGTGAGCGCGACGAGCCGTTTGGCGACTTCGGACTGTCGACGTTCAAGGGCTGAACCGCCGCCGGTCGGGTCTTGCCTGACCGCGGATCGTTTGGGCCGCAGCATTTCATGCTCGGCTGCGATCTGATGATTGGGGTCAATGATCCGATCCCATGATCCAACAAGGACCCGAATCCGTACGTTCTCACATGCACCTGGACCAGCAGCTAATGCGTCGCGTTGCCGAAGAGATGGCGGCCGGCCGCTTGACCCTGCCCAGCCTGCCGGAGGCCGCAGCGACGGTGGGCGAACTGGTGCGTCGCGATGACGTCACGGCCGCGCATCTCGCTGCCGAGATCGGCAAGGATCCGGCGATGGCTGCACGACTGTTGCGGATGGCCAACAGCGCCGCCGTCAGCGGCGTCGGTCCACAGGCAGAAACCCTGACGCGGGCCATTACCAAGCTGGGCTTCAATCTGACGCGCGCCCTGGTCAGTCGCATGGCGATCGAGCAGATGTTTCATCCCCGGTCGCCCGAGCTCAAGGGATTCATGCGGCGTATCTGGCGACAAAGCCTGGAGGTTGCGGCGCTGAGTCGGGTGCTCGCACAGAGTCTGACCCGACTGGATCCGGATACGGCGATGCTGGCCGGTTTAGTGCATCTGGTCGGCGTGTTGCCGATCGTGCGCTTGGTTGAAGATCGTCCCGAGCTGATCAGCGATGAGGCACAGCTTGAGGCCGCCATTGCGCGCCTGCATCAGGCGGTCGGCCGTTTCGTGCTGAAAGTGTGGAAATTCCCGCCGGAGTTGATCGAAATGCCGCTGCTGGCGACAGATTTTCTGCGCCGCCACGAAGGACTGGCCGACTATGCCGACGTAGTCTGCGTATCGCTGCTGCAACTGCGCGGCGATGCGGCGGGGCCGTATGCCGAGATCGACCCCGCGCAAGTGCCCGCGTTCGCCCAGCTGGGACTGCGGGCTGAAGTTGAAGTGCTTGAGGTGCCCGAGCTGCGCGGCGCCTATGAGCGCACCACGCAAATGCTCGCCGCCTAGGATTTTTTGTCGGGTAAGTTGTGGCTGAGCATGGTGATCAGACGCCGCTTGGTCGGAATCGCCCAATTGTCCTTTAGCTGCGGCGAAAGCAGCCCGGCGTCTTCCAGTTCATCGCACAGGTGCATCTGATGCGCCAGATCGAACAGGTCGAGCTGATCGGTGAAAAGCCCATCGTCGCCGACGGTGATGAACGACACGCCTGGGGTCTGGAAGTAGCTGCCATCGGCCCGTTGCCCAGGGCCGCGGTTCCACCAGTGCGTGATGATCTGGTTGCCGTGCGTGGTGTAACGCTCGATCGGAAAGCTCCAGCCCTCCCAGCCGACGAGCATGTCGCGGCCGTAGTGAGTCGCGCGGATCTCGTCGCGGTTGGCCGCAAAGACCCGCATGGTGCCGCCGTATTCGCACAGATAGGTGCAGTGCTCGGCGTAGAAGGCGTCGGCGATCCAGGCCCAGTGATTGCGCCGCGCGGCTTCTTCGAATGCGGTTGCCAGCGCCTGGGCG
>JBFFJL010000625.1:0-1860 GCA_041555955.1 Nevskiaceae bacterium | reverse complement strand
CCGCAGGAACTGGTGTTCGATCCTTTCTTTACGGTGCGCGACATGCTTCGGATTCAGGCCGGCTACTACGGCTGCGGCCGCGAAGCCTGGCCGTGGATCGACGAGATGCTGGAACGACTGGATCTGAGCGACAAGGCCGGCAGTTCGATGCGCGCGCTGTCCGGTGGCATGAAACGCCGCGTGCTGATCGCGCAGGCGCTGGTGCATCGACCGCCGGTGGTGATCCTCGACGAGCCGACTGCCGGTGTCGACGTCGAACTGCGCCGGACGCTGTGGGAATTCACCACCGAATTGCACCGACAGGGCACGACCGTGGTCCTGACCACGCATTATCTGGAAGAGGCACAGGAACTGTGCGAGCGCATCGCGATCCTGGACAAGGGCGCGCTGCAGGTCATCGAAACCACCCAGCAACTGCTGGCGCGGCATCCTTTCCGTTTTCTTCGGTTGAAGCTGGCCGATGGCGCGGTGTTGCCGGACAGCCTGCGGCCGATGATCGTTGGCGAGGTCAACGGCGCAATCGAACTGAAACTGGAGTCCGGCAAGCATCCGATCGCCAGTGTGTTTGTCGCGCTGCGCGACGCCGGCATCGCGATCGAGGACGTGCAGACCCGCGAGCCGGATCTGGAGGACATCTTCGTTGAGCTCACCGGCGAACACGCGCGACCGCAGGAGTCAGGCGCATGAGTCCGGATCAGATCGGCTTCGTCACCCTGTTGAAGAAAGAGGTCAAGCGCTTCTGGTCGGTGCTGGGCCAGACCGTGACCGCGCCGGTGATCACGACCTTGCTGTATCTGCTGGTGTTCGCGCAGGCGATGAAGGATCGTGCCTCGGCCTACGACGGCATCAGCTACACGCAATTCCTGCTGCCGGGCCTGATCATGATGTCGGTGATCCAGAATGCGTTTGCCAACACCTCGTCCTCGATCGTGCAGTCGAAGATCATGGGTAATCTGGTATTTCTGCAGATGGCGCCGCTGGGGCCGTTCGAATGGTTTGGCGCCTACCTGCTTGCGGCGCTGCTGCGGGTGACGCTGGTCGCCGCGGCGATGCTGGCCGTGACGATGCCGTTCGTTGATCTGCCGGTCGCCGCGCCGTGGGCGCTGCTGGCGGTATTCCTGTTGTCCGGTGCGAGTCTGGCGGTGATCGGCGTGATTGCCGGCATCGTGGCCGAGAAGTTTGACCATATTGCGGCGTTCACCAACTTCTTCATCGTGCCGCTGTCGTTCCTGTCCGGCGTGTTCTATTCGGTGCACGCGCTGCCGCCGCTGTGGTATCACGCCAGCCACCTGAATCCGTTTTTCTACATGATCGACGGCTTCCGCTATGGCTTCTTCGGCCAGGCTGATGCCCCGATCGCGCTGAGCCTGACCTGGTGCGCCGGGTTTTTCGTGTTGTCATCGGCCGTGTGTCTGCGCATGCTGATCACCGGCTACAAGCTCAAGAAGTGACATGACCAAAGAACAGATCCAGACGATGATCCAGACCGGCCTGCCTGACGCGCAGGTCACGGTGTACGGCGACGACGGCCAGCACTTCGAGGCCGAGGTGATCTGCGCGGAATTCGCCGGCAAGCCGATGCTGGCCCAGCACCGCATGGTCTACGCGACCCTGGGCGAAACCATGGGGCGCGAGATTCATGCCCTGCGCCTGCGCACGCGCGCCAACTGATCGCCCGCCATGGACAAACTGCTGATCACGGGGGGTGCGCGCCTGGCCGGTGAAGTCCGCGCTTCCGGGGCGAAGAACGCGGCGTTGCCGATTCTGTGTGCGGCAATCCTGTGCCCGGAAACGCTGGCGCTGAGCAATGTGCCGGCGCTGCAGGATGTGCGCACGACCTTGCGTCTGCTGGAGCAGATG
>JBFFJL010000624.1:0-1872 GCA_041555955.1 Nevskiaceae bacterium | reverse complement strand
CGCAGCGCCTGACGTGACTCGATCACGTTGACTCGACCGCCGATCAACGTAGCCGTTTCGGCCAGTTGTTCTTCCAGATCATTGCGGTCATTGATCAGCAGTATCTTGGTGTCGGACAAATCGCGCGAGGCCCGCAACATGCGGGCGACAAACACCATGGTCAAGCTCTTGCCGGAACCCTGGGTGTGCCAGACCACGCCACTTCTATCCGCGACGGACTCACCATGGCGCAGACGCTCGATGATCTTGTTGGCGGCGCGGAACTGCTGGTAACGGCACACCACCTTGATGCGCGGCCCGCCATCGGTGTCCATGAACACCGCAGAGGTGCGCAGCATATTCAGCAAGTTGGCCTTGTTGAGCATGCCGTTGATCAGCTGCTCCTGCTGGTTCATGCCCTCGGCGCTTTCGTCCGGCGCCGGCCATTGGGTTTTCCAGGGGTAGAAGTGCTCATCACCTGAGGTGATCGTGCCGTAGTCGGCCTCCAGGCCGCAGCTGCGGATCAGCAGCAGATTGCAATGGAACAGCGCCGGTTCGCCTTCCTTTAGCCCCTGCTGCGCGGTGGCCTTGCGGCGGTTCATGTAACGCTGCAACTGCTCGAAGGCTTCTGCCATCGGGTTGGCGCAAGTCGGCCCGCCCTTCTTGCACTCCACCACCGCCAGCGGGATGCCGTTCACGAACAACACGATGTCTGGAATGATGAACTGCTTCACACAGCCGGGCGTGTCGATGCGGAACTGATTGATCGCCAGAAAGTGATTGTTCTCAGGCCGGTCGAAGTCGATCAGCCGCACCACTGGATCCTGCTCGCCGGTCAGTTCATTCACGTCGACCTGGGACTTGGACAGCAGCTTCTGCACCGCCTCATTCGCTTCCAGCAGCGTTTTCTGAGGCTGGCGCAGAATCTGATCCTGCAAGTCCTGCAATTGGCGCCCCGTCAGCCATGACTGACCGTCCGGGGTTTTGTTCAGCGCGCGGACGGCATCGGCAAACACTTGCGGCAAAATCCATTGGCGAAAATTCTGGCGCAGGCTCTTGGTGGGATCAGAGGGAATGTCCTGACCTTGGTCGATGGCCTGCCAGTCCAACTGCTCAAGCTGGGACAGGAACGGTTGTTCGACTTCGGTGTATTCAGACATTCGCGACCTCGACTTTGCCGCTCAAGAGATCAGCCATTAGGCCGGCCTTCTGTTTGAGCAACTTTGAGCGGCCAAGCTCTTCGACCTGACACTTGTGCACTACTGCCGCCCACCGCTCGTAGATTGCTTGCTGTTCACCATCGGGGCCACACGTGGGTAGAGCCACCTGAAGACGTTTGATGTTGCCTAGATTGATCCGAGGTCGCGTGACGCCTTGTTCATATCGACGAACTTGCCGCCTTGCTGCAATGGAGTTGAGAAACAGCATCAAGTACTCGTTTTCAACCACATCTGGGTTTCCCCGCATACGGAAGCAATCAGCCTTATTGATGGCGATCGGCAACCCAAGCGGATACAAACATGCTCGCCCAACCGGGTATCGCTCTTCACCTAAGCCCGCTATGAGAATGTCACCGCCAACGACAGTATTTCGGGCGAGTGACGCAGCATGTGCCTCGCTGACGAATGCCTTGTCAGAGTCGCTATATTCACCAGCTTGGATGTTCTGCAACCGGACTACGCGCACACCGGGATCCGTCACATAGTGTTCGGACTTCAAGTTCGACCCGAATGGGCCGTCCACTACGCTTTCAATTACGGATCCCAGTCGATCTAGTTGCCAATCCTTCGGAATCCACCCAATCGGTGTTTCCTGATACAGCTCCGGGGCTTGTTCGCGGGGCGGGCGCAGCTTGCCGTCGGCGCCGATGCCACGGGTGAAGAGGTCGTGCAT
>JBFFJL010000623.1:0-1890 GCA_041555955.1 Nevskiaceae bacterium | reverse complement strand
GATGGCCGTCGAAGCGGCGGACCTCATGCGATTCGTTGTTGAAGTACTTGACCGTCTCGAAGTTCAGCAGCGAGTCCACCGCGCGCTCGTTGGCCTGTGTGTTGGCGGCAACCTCGGCGCGGAAAAACCGCGTGCGCCATTCAGTGACCAGAACGGTCCACACGCCGTAGGCGACCAGGGTCGCCAGCGTGATGAACGCAAAGTCCCAGCCGTAGGCCCAGACCAGTGCGATCGTGACGAACAGGATTTCGACCGAAGTGGGGACGATCGAATAGAGCGCCCAATCCAGCAGGTCGGAAACTGCAGCGCCACCGCGTTCGATGTCGCGTGCCACGCCGCCGGTGCGGCGCTGCAGGTGAAAGCGCATCGACAACGATTGCAGATGCCGGAACACCCGCAGCGTGATTTCGCGCGAGGCCCGCGCCATCACTCGTGCGAAGATCACCTGACGCAGTTCGGTGAACAGCGTGACACCGACGCGCGCCGCGCCGTAGCCGAGCAGGACCGCGACCGGGATGACGAGCAGATTCGATTCGACGTCGAGCCGGTCGACAATCTGCTTCAGAGCCACCGGCACATACAGATTGGCCAGTTTGGCCAGCAGCACCATTGCCAGCGCGCCACTGATTCTGCGCCAGTAGGGCTTCAGCCACGGCAGGAACTCGCGCAGGACTTGCCAGTCGCTGCGTGCCGCCGGCGTGTGTTCGACCGGTACAGCGGGGTCAGGGTGGGGGCTGCTCTCGACACTGGAGGGTTGTGTCATGGCTACCGGGCGGCTCGATCCGCAATAGACCGGCGATGGTGTCGCGAAGCCGGCGATGGATTGTAAGGCCGGTTACGGTTCAATGGATCGGCGGGCATCGGATGCCATTTGCCGCCTGTCGGGAGGCCGGTCTGCCGCTGGCGCGCTGGGCGCTCTCGTGCCCATAACCAATCGAAAGCAACCGTTGACGAAGCTTCCTGCGGCTAGATCGTGAGCACGATCTTGCCGATATGCGTGCTGCTTTCCATCAGCCGGTGCGCTTCGGCAGCCTGCGCCAGCGGAAAGGTCTGGTGAATCACCGGCTTGATCCTGCCGGCGTCGATCAGTGGCCATACGCGTTCGCGTAGCGCGCGGGCAATCTGTGCCTTGTACTCGACCGGCCGCGGCCGCAGGGTCGAACCGGTCACCGTCAGACGCCGCATCAGAATCGGCGCCAGCGGAATCTGCGCGGCCACGCCGCCGAGCACACCGATCAGCACCAGGCGACCGTCGTCGGCCAGGCAGGCGATCTCGCGCGCCACATAGTCGCCGCCAACGATGTCCAGAATCACGTCCACGCCGCGACCCTCGGTGCATTCGCGCACCACCTTGGAGAAGTCCGCCTCGTGGTAGTTGATCGCGCGCTCCGCACCAAGTGCCTCGCAGGCGCGCACCTTGTCGGCGCTGCCGGCAGTGGCGAATACGCGATGGCCCAGCGCATGTGCGATCTGGATCGCCGTCACGCCGATGCCGCTGCTGCCGCCCTGGACCAGCAGCGTCTCGCCCTCATCGAGGCGGCCGCGTTCGAACACATTGCTCCAGACCGTGAAGCAGGTTTCCGGCAGTGATGCCGCCTGCACATCGGACCAGCCGTTCGGCGTCGGCAGACAGTTCGAAGCGGGTGCGCAGCAATACTCGGCATAGCCGCCACCGTGCACCAGCGCGCAAACCGGGTCGCCGAGCGTGAAGCCGCTGCCGCCGACGTCACCGCCCGCAATCGTGCCGGAGACTTCCAGGCCGGGCAGGTCGGAGGCATCGGGTGGCGCCCGATACAACCCCATGCGCTGCAGGACATCCGGGCGATTGATGCCGGCGGCGTGCACCTGGATCAACACTTCTCCGGGCCCCGGCGTGGGAATTCCGCGCTC
>JBFFJL010000622.1:0-1898 GCA_041555955.1 Nevskiaceae bacterium | reverse complement strand
TCCTGATGCAGTTGATCTCCTTCGCTGCGTTCTTTCTCGATGGCTATGCCTTTGTTGTCGAGGCTTTAATTGGCAAAGCAATTGGCGCTCGTAACCGACGGCAATTCGATATTGCCGGTCGCGCCCATCAACCCCAGCATCAACATCGCTGCATAAAGATTGATGCCGCTGGCCCAGGCCACACCCATGGTCAGGGCAATCAGCTGGCTGACATGCTGGTACTGTTCCATTCCGATATCCCCGACTCAATGGTCCCGAGTCTGGAATCTATCGACACCAAGCTGAACGGCAGATTGCTCACACATTTCAGCCGTTGATCGTCGTCCAATACCTTTTTCTGGTATCAGAAGATACTTCTGGGTCGGCGGCGGCCTCTTCCATCACTGTCCTACTCTTGATGTGGGAAATTCAGGCACTGCTTGCGTCAGCCCCGATGCAGCCGCATCTCCGGTTGGTCAGTAAAAGTTCGCCGGAAAAGCCTGGACTTTGCAGTCTTCGAAAAGACCGTCGCACGCCCGCAGCAGGATGTAATAGCTGCCGGGCAGGCCGTTATGCCGCGAGAAGTACGACGACAGACTGGTGTCGTAGCCATCGCCGCAGTCGATCGACACATCTGACCTGTACTCGCACTCCCAGTTCGCGCTTTTCTGATTTGCGCAATGGTCGTATGGCGCCGGGAGACCGCACTGGAATCCGAGGAACTGCTCGTCATCGCTCTGGAAGTACGGATCCACACTGATGTACCAATATGCGACGTAGTTCGGCGTCGCTGCGGACGCTTTCCACTTCACCGAAAAACGCCCGCCATTCGTGGTTGCTGCGATGGTCAGGACCTCAGTCCCCTGACTTGTCACACCTGTGGGATCAGTCACTGATGCGGTGTAGATGATCGTCTCCGCGGTCATCCCCGCTTCCTCACCGCCCCCCGCACAAGCCGAAAGAGCAAGCACCACAGCGCAAAGTGACAGCGATCGTATCGATTTCATAGTTAAGCTCCTTTTTTGCGTTGGCAATCCACGGTTGATCAGCGGACCGCAAAGTCATATGCAGCCGACCACGCGCCCCCCATCTGGGCGGCGATCGCTGCGGACAGCACGCTCTGCCCCGATTGCGATCCCTCGGGTGACACGAGCCATGCGTATTCCCCGGGTGTCAGGGTCTGCGACGGCGTCACCTTGAAGGCGCCAGAGCCGGTCGGAACGGCCGAAATGCCAAGCTCCCGCTTCGTCTGCCCCTTGGTCAGCACGACATAGCGATCACCGCGCTTGTGCGCTCCGAGCTCGACGAGCCGCAGCCGGGACGGATCGATGGTCGTGACAAAATCCGGCGTTCGCGACGCGGCCGTGGTGGCCGCATGGGTGCCTTGAATGAACAGGAACGTCTCTGACGACGCAAACTTTCCGTAGACCGGAATCCAGGATTTTCGATTCGAAATCTCGGTGCTGACGCGCGTGCTCGCCATCGGCTGAAAGGCGCTGCCTGTCATCAGGCCGAATGTGGTGCCGCCCTGCCCGACCACCGGTCTGGCGTATGGCTGGGTTGTGGCGGCCGTGGGGCTGACGGCTGTCGGCCGCCCGGCATCCATCATCGCGCCGATTACCGCACTCGATACGCCGGCACCCTGGAGCTGGGACAAGGCCGCCGGACTGGTATCGAACTGACAGATCGACGTCTGAATCTTTCGCATGACGATGTCGTCCGACAGACTCAGCTTCACCATCTGCATTACGGTTTGATTGGTGAGGACTTCGGACGCGTGGCTTGATGTGTGGACCATCAGCACAAGCGCAAGCAGGACAATTCGCAACATGGCACCCCCTCATTTTGGGAGCCGTCCAGTTGATCAAGCTCTACCGCCTGATCTCGAGCTGCCGTGGCAGAGCAGTGGACGTCTCACC
>JBFFJL010000621.1:0-1899 GCA_041555955.1 Nevskiaceae bacterium | reverse complement strand
CGGTGCAGTTGATCGTCGAGACGTTGGGCTTGAACGACTCGGCCCCTGCGTTGGCCATGATGCGGCCCGCTGGAAAAGCGTAGTGCAGGGTGTGATAGAAGCGTTCCTCCCAGGCGCCCGGATCGGCTTCGCAGCGGGCCAGGGCCTGGGCCAGACGCCGACGCATGCTGTCGAGGTCTTCGCCGGGGAGAAAGTACTTGCTCAGGGCGATCAGCTCTGAGGCTTGCTGCAGCGGCAGCGGAGGCAGATCGCGCAGCGGTGTCGGCTGTTTCATAATCCTTCCGGCGGCAGTAACCGTCGCATGATCATACGCCCGGAATGCGCTCAAAGCTGACCTTGATCATTGTCGGATTCCGCCGCTGGCGCGGAGCCTTCCTGCTGCTGCTTTGCGGGCTGCTGAGCGCCTGCAGCACGGCGTCGCTGGTGTACAACCGGCTGGACCTGATCGCGCGCTGGGAGGCCGGCAAATACGTTTCGATGAGCGACGCGCAGAAGGCGCAATTCGATGCGCAGTTCCAGGCGTTCTGGGACTGGCACCGCCGCGAGGAGCTGCCACGGTGGGCGGCCGAGCTGCGCGGCATGGCGGATGCGCTGGATCAGCCGGTCAGCCGCGACGCCCTGGCCCAGACCGCAGCGCATTACGGCGAGGCCTGGGACCGGATCATGGCGCGTCTGGTGCCGCTGGCCTGTGCGCTGGGGCCGGGCCTGAGCGCGG
Organism: Nevskiaceae bacterium; assembly: GCA_041555955.1. GTDB lineage: Bacteria > Pseudomonadota > Gammaproteobacteria > Nevskiales > Nevskiaceae > Solimonas. The sequence continues at coordinate 1,184 of JBFFJL010000621.1, read as the reverse complement.
ATCAGGTGGACGAACTGCTGGCCGAGGCGGACGAGGACATCGCCGAGCTGGTGCGTGAGCAGATCGACCCGGCGCCGGACGAGCTGCTGCACGACACCGAGCGGGAGATCAACAAGGCCTTGCGGCGCTGGTTCGGCCCGCTGGACGAGGCGCAGCGGACCCGGATCGCCGACTGGAACCGGGCGCGGCCGCAGGTGGCGCCGGCCTGGGTAGCGTATCGCCGCAGCTGGCGCCAGGCACTGGGCGAGACCCTGCAGCGGCGCCAGACCCCGGCGTTCTGCACGGAAATGACGACTTTGATGACGGACGGCTCCAGTCTGTGGACCCCGCAGCAGCAGGCGATCTTTACTGAAAATCGGGGGCAGTGGCTGGATCTGTTCCAGCGGCTGCTGCCGTCGCTGAGCGAAAAGCAGCGGGAACACGCGCAGCGACGATTGCGCGAGCTGGCCGATGCATTTGCGTCGCTGACGATCGAGGCGCGGTAAGCGTCTGATCCGATTGGCGTGGACGATAAGCTGGGGCTATCGTCCGGATCGGCCAAATTTGGGTGTTATTCCCCAGATCATCCGCTAGACTTGCACCCCGTTTGCGTCCGTAAGGCCTGCTGCAGCGAGGCCGGATGCGCTTGGTTGGGACTTCAAAAGCGATTTCAGAGGGGAGCCGTTCATGCCGGTCAAGATTGCCGTGCTCAAGGAAACCCGCCCGAATGAAAAACGGGTGGCGATGGTACCTGCGGTAGCTGACAAGCTGGTGAAACTGGGCTGCGAGATTCATATGCAGACCGACGCCGGTGCCGCCAGCCGCATTCCTGACAGTGCATTCAAGAATGTCACTTTTGCCGCCAACCCGCAGGGGCTGGTCTCGGACGCCGATATCGTGGTCTCGGTGCAGCCGCCGGCGGCCGACGTGGTCGATGCGATGAAGGACGGCGCGGTGCTGCTGACCTTTGTCTATGCGCATCGCGAGATCGAGCTGGTCAAGCTGCTGCGCGACAAGAAGATCACCTGCTTCGCGATGGAGCTGGTGCCGCGCATCACGCGCGCGCAGGCGATGGACGCGCTGTCGTCGCAGGCGGCGCTGTCCGGTTATTACGCCGCGCTGCTGGGTTCGACCAACCTCGCCCGCATCCTGCCGATGATGACCACCGCGGTGGGCTCGATCCGTCCGGCCAAGTGCCTGGTCAT
>JBFFJL010000620.1:0-1899 GCA_041555955.1 Nevskiaceae bacterium | reverse complement strand
GTCGCCAACGTGATCCGTCGCCGCCTTGCCGGCAAGGCGGCGACGGATCACGTTGGCGACATAACGACCCTGCTGAATCGCCGCCTGCGCCAAACCCGGTACATCGCGCCCGGCGGCATCGGTCAACCGCGCCAGATCGCCGATCACGAAAATCTCCGGGTGACCCGGCAGCGAACAATCGCTGTTGACGGCAACGCGACCGCCCCGATCCAGCAACACACCAATACGTTCAGCCAGAATCTCGCCGAAATACGAGGCGCGCACACCGGCGGCCCACAGCACTGTGCGGGTCTCGACCGTCTGAGCCTCGCTGCCGCTGCGCATGCGCATGCGCACAGAGTCCGGACCGATATCGTCGACCAGGGTCTGCGTCAGCACGGTCACGCCCAGTTCCTCAAGATGCCGCCTCGCAGCCTTACGCAGAGACTCGGGATAGACCGGCAGCACCTCCGGCGCGCCCTCGACCAGCAGGATGCGCGCGCTGCGCGGGTCGATATGGCGGAAGTCGTCCACCATGGTCTTGTGCGCCAGCTCGCCAATCGCGCCGGCCAGCTCGACGCCGGTGGGACCGGCGCCGACGATGACGAAGGTCAGCAGACGTTTGCGCTCCTCCGGGTCGTCGGTGGCCTCGGCCAGCTCGAAGGCCTGGAACAGGCGCCGGCGAATCTCCAGTGCGTGCTCGACGGTCTTCAACCCGGGAGCAAACTGGCGCCAGCTGTCGCGCCCGAAATAGTGATGCTTGACCCCGGTCGATACGATCAGGGTGTCGTAATGCACGCTGCCATGCTCGTGCCGCAGCAGGCGCTGTTCCGGATCAAGCTCGTAGGCCGTCGACGCCAGACATTCGACATTGCGGTACTTGCGCAGCACCACGCGATGCGGAATCGCGATATCACCGGGCGGGATCGCTCCGGTCGCCACCTGGTACAGCAGCGGCTGGAACAGCTGGAAGTTGCGCTTGTCGAGCAAGGTCACCCGGCAACCGCTACGACGCAACGCCTGGGCCGCGTGCAGGCCGCCGAATCCGCCCCCGACGATCACGACATGATGTTGATTTTCCACAGATATCCCGAAAACGCTCAGAAATGTTGCACTGCAGCGTAAAAGCCTAGCGGCTGTCGCTGCGCAGCACAATCACAGGCGGATGTTAGGCCCGGGGGTTCGAGCAGGCGGCTGTCAGGCCAACAGGCCTCGCAAAACTGGCGCTGCGCTCAGCCGTGACGGCGGACACAGTGCCGTGCGGAGCGTTTGTGGAAGCGCTCCGATCCTGCGCCGATGCGCGCATCAGATTTCCAGCGCGTCGCTGGCATAGCGCCGACGCAGCCAGCGCTCCTGCAACACATAGCGCGCGACCTGTGCAATGTCATGGATGTAGCCCGCGTTGACCGCGCCGCCAATCACCGCGCCGATCACCGGCACGGCGCCCTTGGCCTTGCGCGCGCCCAGATGCGTACCGATCCGCGCCGCCAGCGCCTGCATGCTGAACTGTGCGGCATCCTTGGCCATTTCGCGCTCAGCCACACGCTCGACGCCGTCACGCCAGGCGGCATCCAGCTGCGCATGCCCCCCGCGCAGCGCCGCAAACGCCGCCTGCTTTTCTTCCATGCTATTGGCCGAGGCCAGCGCAAACACGCCGATCGACAACGCGCGATCGTCGGTCTCGCACCAGTCTTCGCCATAGCAATAGGCGCTGCGATGGATCGTGCGCAGGGCAATGGTCAGCAGGCTCGGCACATCGGCCACCATGCCGGCGGCCCCGCCGACACCCAGCGCTGCACCGCCGGCGCCGGCCATCAGCATCGCGCGCCGTTCGATCCGCCGCGCCAGCTGATCGCACTGCTCCAACGAGCGCTGCGCCAGCTGCTCCAGGGTCTCGGCACCCGCGGCGCGCAACACATC
>JBFFJL010000619.1:0-1902 GCA_041555955.1 Nevskiaceae bacterium | reverse complement strand
GAGCTGGAGGCGATTGAGGTGTTCGCGCGCAATCTGAAGGATCTGCTGCTGGCGGCGCCGGCCGGATCGCGCGCGACGATGGGTCTGGATCCTGGTATCCGTACCGGGGTGAAGGTGGCCGTCACCGACGGCACCGGAAAATTGCTCGAAACTGCAACGGTGTATCCGTTCCAGCCGCGCAACGACGTGCGGGGTGCGCAGGTCGAACTGTCGCGACTGATTCGCGCGCACAAGGTCGAACTGATCGCCATCGGCAACGGCACCGCGAGCCGCGAGACTGAGAGCCTGGTGGCGGACTTGCTGGCAGCGCTGCCGGAGCCGCGCCCGCTGAAGGTCATCGTCAGCGAGGCCGGAGCGTCGGTGTACTCCGCCTCCGAAGCCGCGGCCGCGGAGTTCCCCAATCTTGATGTGTCGCTGCGCGGCGCGGTGTCGATCGCGCGGCGCCTGCAGGATCCGCTGGCCGAACTGGTCAAGATTGATCCGAAGTCGATCGGCGTGGGTCAGTATCAGCATGACGTTGACCAATACCGTCTGGCGCGCACGCTGGATACCGTCGTCGAAGATGCCGTGAATGCGGTCGGTGTGGATCTGAATACGGCGTCGGCGTCTTTGCTTGCGCGCGTGTCCGGTCTGGGCGGCTCGCTGGCCGATTCGATCGTGGTGTATCGCGATGCCAATGGCCGCTTCATCAATCGGCGCCAATTGCTGGAAGTGCCGCGTCTGGGGCCGAAGACCTTTGAGCAATGTGCGGGCTTTTTGCGGATTCCGGACGGTGACGAGCCGCTGGATGCTTCGGCGGTGCATCCCGAGGCCTACGGCGTGGCGCAACGCATCATTCAGGCCTGTGGCCGCGAGTTGCGCAGTCTGATGGGCGACAGCGCGGCGCTCAAGCAACTCGATCCGCGCCAGTTTGCCGATGAAAAGTTCGGGTTGCCGACGGTGCGCGACATCCTGTCCGAGCTGGAGAAGCCGGGCCGCGATCCGCGCCCCGAATTCCGCACCGCCAGCTTCGCGGAAGGCGTCAACGAGGTGGCCGACCTGAAGCCGGGGATGGTGCTGGAGGGGACGGTGACCAACGTCGCCGCCTTCGGTGCCTTCGTCGATATCGGCGTGCATCAGGATGGCCTGGTGCACGTGTCGCAGCTGGCAGACCGCTTCGTCAAGAATCCACACGATGTGGTCAAGGCGGGTGACATCGTCAAGGTCAGGGTGGTCGACGTCGATCTGAAGCGGCAGCGCATTGCGCTGAGTATGCGCAAGGACGACGGCACGCGATCGCCGCCGGCGACGGGTGAATCAGCGGCTCCGCGCGATGCGCGAGGACCGAAGGACAAACCCCGTGGGCCGCGTCCGCAGCAGCGTTCAGTGCCACCGGCGCAGGGCGCACTGGGCGCAGCCCTGGCCGAGGCCTTAAAGAAGCGCTGAGCAAGTGGCTGCGGTGTCGTGGAGAGCCGCCAATCTCATGCGGTGTTTAAGGGGGCTTTGCCTGCCGTGCCCGTGCCGGCATTGCGAAACCCACCTTCCGGTGGGTTTCTTTTTTTGTGGGATCCGAAACCGGGGCGTTCAGAATTGCCCAGAGAGATTTGCCCTCGGGCGTGTCGCGGAACAGAAGCATCTTGCTGTCCCCGCTCTTGACCTGGCGCGGCACGAAGAAGGTCAGCGTCATGTCGACGGTGGTGTTGAAGGGCGTATTCAGCAGCTCCTCTTGCGTGACCATGTGCGCCTGATCGGGGGTGCGGCTGGCGAGCGTCAGCGGGTGGTTGGCGTATTTGGTGGTGGAGAGGCTGTTGGGAGACTCCTGCTTCATCACCAGCGGCGCGAAGGTGACGTCAACTTTGTCCATGGGCGTGCGCTTCAGCTTGTCGGTGATGTTGCGCTTGAAGAAGTCCGACACGTCGTTGT
>JBFFJL010000618.1:0-1904 GCA_041555955.1 Nevskiaceae bacterium | reverse complement strand
TGAAGATTGACGGCCATGGCTGCGTTCCCGACTCAGGCAAAAAAGAAAGGCGCCCGGTGGACCCGGCGCCTTTTCTTATTCTGCGGTCTTCGCGCCGGCGGCACCAGTGCCGTGGCGCCCGATCAGATCAGCGCACCATGACAGTGCTTGAATTTCTTGCCGCTACCGCAGGGACAGGGGTCATTGCGCCCGACCTTGGGCATGTCCCGAACCACGGTCTCCGGCCGCGCTGCGGCAGCCGCAGCGGTTTCGAGACGGCGTCCACTGGCAGGCGACGCACCAGCAGCGGCACCGGCACCGGCACCCGAATCAGCCCCATCCACGGACCCGTCGACGGCAGGTGCAGCCTCATGCTGCATGCGCATTTTCTGCTCCAGCGCCTCAGCCTGACGCCGGCGTTGCTCCTCGACGGCGCGCACTTCCTCTTCGCTCTGAATGCGCACACGGGCCAGCAGTGCAGTGACGTCATGCTTGTAGCGCGACAGCATGTCGTTGAACATCGCAAAGGCTTCGCGCTTGTACTCCTGCTTCGGATCCTTCTGCGCATATCCGCGCAGGTGAATGCCCTGGCGCAGGTAATCCATCGCCGCAAGGTGTTCGCGCCAGAGGTTGTCCAAGGTCTGCAGCATCGCCGCTTTTTCGAAATGCTCCAGCACCGCCGCGCCTGCCTGGTCCTTCTTCTGCTGGTAGGCGGACTGCAGGGTCTCGATAATCCGGGCACGCAGGGATTTCTCGTTGAGATCCCCTTCCTTGTCGAGCCATTCACGGATCGGCAAATCCAGCGCAAAGTCGCGCTTGAGCGTGTCCTGCAGACCGTCGACATTCCACATGTCTTCAATCGTCTGCGGCGGAATATAGGCGTCGATGACCGCATTGACCACGTCGGGTCGGATATCGTCGACCATCGAGGTGACGCGCTCGGCAGCCATGACGCTGTTGCGCAGCTCGTAGATCGCCTTGCGCTGATCGTTGGCGACGTTGTCGAATTCCAGCAGATGCTTGCGGATGTCGAAGTTGTGCGCCTCGACCTTGCGCTGAGCGGTTTCGATCGCCCGCGTCACCCAGCGGTGCTCGATCGCTTCGCCTTCCGCCATGCCCAGGCGCTGCAGCATCGCCCGCATCCGCGGCGGCGTGAAGATGCGCATCAGGGTGTCGTCCAGCGACAGGAAGAACCGCGAAGCACCGGGATCGCCCTGGCGCCCGGAACGACCGCGCAGCTGGTTGTCGATGCGCCGGGATTCGTGACGTTCCGAGCCGATCACATACAAGCCGCCAGCCTGAAGGACCTGATCGTGACGCTGCTGCCAGGTGTCCCGCGCCGCATCCCGCGCCACCGCGTCTTCGACCGGAATTGCCGCTAGCTCTGCCTCAAGACTGCCGCCCAGCACGATATCGGTACCACGGCCCGCCATATTGGTCGCGATTGTGACCGCCCCCGGACGTCCAGCCTGCGCCACGATGTCCGCCTCGCGCTCATGCTGCTTGGCGTTGAGCACCTCGTGAACGATGCTGGCCTTGGTCAACAACGACGACAACAGCTCCGAGGTTTCGATGCTCGCAGTACCGACCAGCACCGGCTGCTGTTTGGCGTGAGCGTCCTTGATCTCGGATATGACAGCCTCGAACTTCTCCTTGGCGGTCATGAACACCAGATCGCCGTAATCCTTGCGCAACATCTCGCGATTGGTCGGGATCACCACGACTTCCAGGCCGTAAATGCTCTGGAACTCGAAGGCCTCCGTATCCGCCGTACCGGTCATGCCGGACAGCTTTTCGTAGAGCCGGAAATAGTTCTGGAAGGTGATGCTCGCCAGCGTCTGGTTTTCCTGCTGGATCTGCGCGCCTTCCTTGGCTTCAACCGCCTGATGCAGACCATCGCTCCAGCGCCGGCCGGACATCATGCG
>JBFFJL010000617.1:0-1905 GCA_041555955.1 Nevskiaceae bacterium | reverse complement strand
GCCGAATACATGGGTTGTGTCGATCAGGTATGCCCGGATCTGCGGCCCTATGCGGACCGCGTTAATCCGGCCTGCTTCAACTGCATGTCCGGCAACTTCTGGCCAGGCGAAGGCAAGTACGATCAGCTACGGCGCTGCTCAACGTCATACTCGGAACAGAACGCGGCCAATTGCCGCTACACCCACGGGGGCGAGGCGGATGTCACCCTGCTTTCGCGTTATCCCTTTGTCGAAACGGAATACCTCCGCCTGAGTGAGCCGGCCGATCTGCAAGCCGGCCTGACCAATCGCGGCATCAGCTACGGCAAGATTCAGACGCCCGCCGGGCCGGTGCACCTGTTCTGCGCCGATCTGACCAGCCGCTTCAATGCGGCGGACCCATACGATGCAAGCCCCAATACAACGGGCGAGCAGCAAACGCTCAACGCCAGCAAGGAAACACGAAACCCGGAGCGGGAAGCGCTCAATGCCACCCAGAGCCAGGAAGTGCTCGACTACGTTGCCAGCAAGGCCAATGGCGAGATGGCGGTATTTCTGGGCAGCACCGGCAGTGGTCCGGCGCTGGCCAGCGCGCCCGGCGGCCCCACCAATGCCGAGTGGGCGGACCATTTCAGCCTGCTGCAAGGCGGGCTGACCGATGCGCTGCTGGGCAATCTGGATGGCGACGCGATGCCAGCGCCTGCTGCCGACTGTACCTATGGTTGTGACGACGCCGGCCAGGCGCGCTATATCGATCACATCATGACCAGCGGCCAGGCCGCGAACCCGCCGGGCGCGCCGCTGGCGCTCTGTCATCGCAAGGGCGCGTTGTTCATGAACATGGATACGGCGCTCACTGCACAAGGCGCCGTGCCGTTGTCCGGTCACCATGGGATACGCAGCGATATCTGCCTGGCTTATCCCGTGCCTACGATCACGCCCAGCCTGAGCTTTGGCAGCGTCGCGGTGGGCCAGACCACAGACCGCGATCACACCATTGCCAATACCAGCAGCAGCCCGGTCAATCTTGCCGACTTCGGGATAAGCGGCAGCGGCTTCAGCATTGTCGGCAACACCTGCGGCGCGACGCTGGCTAACGGCTCGTCCTGCGTGGTGACCGTGCGCTACAGCCCCACTCAGGGCGGTGCGGATACTGGCACGCTCAGTTACACCCGCAACAGTGCGGTGCAGACGGTGTCCCTGAGCGGCATCGCGCTGGGTGACATCGCGGTGGCCGGTTGTGCCGCCAACGATCTGATCGCAGCGGTCGATCGCGCCAATGGCGAGCCGACTCATGCGCATACGATCCAGCTCACGACCGGCTGCACCTACACCTTCACCGCGCCGAACCAGATCGGCGACGCGGCGCCGGCCAGTTACCGCTTCTGGTGGTACGGCCCCAACGCGCTGCCGGCGATTGCCAGCGACATCACCATCGAAGGCAACGGTGCAACGATCGAACGCAGCGGCAGCACGCCGTTTCGATTCTTCTTTGTTGGTGCCGATCCGGCCAATGCCAACACCCTGAACTACACCAGTCCCGGCGCGGGCAAACTCACACTGAAAAATCTGACCCTCAAAAACGGTCTGGCCAAGGGCGGAGATTCCCTCGCGAGCGGCGGTGGCCTCGGCGCCGGCGGGGCGATCTTCAGTCAGGGTGCCGTGACTCTGGATCGCGTCACGCTGGATGGGAATACCGCGCAGGGTGGCGGCTACCTCGCAGGTGGAGGGCCAGGCGGCGGCGGCATCGGCCAGGATGCGCCAGGTAACAGCGGCGGTGGCTTCGGCGGCGGCTTCTCTGGCATCGGTGCGATCGGCGGGACCAGCACCGGCGGCGCTGGTTCTGGCGGTGGTGCGGGATTTGGGCTGGGTGACAACGGGGTCAGCACATCGGGGGACAACGGCGGTAATGGCGGCGGCAGCGCG
>JBFFJL010000616.1:0-1911 GCA_041555955.1 Nevskiaceae bacterium | reverse complement strand
CCGCGCGCGCGGCCCAGCGCGTCGATTTCGTCGATGAAGATGATCGCCGGCGCCTTGGCGCGCGCCTGCTCGAACAGATCGCGCACGCGCGCGGCGCCGACGCCGACGAACATCTCGACGAACTCGGCGCCGCTGATCGAAAAGAACGGCACGCCCGCCTCGCCGGCGACGGCGCGCGCGAGCAGCGTCTTGCCGGTGCCGGGCGGACCCACCAGCAGAATGCCCTTGGGCAGCCGCGCACCGAGACGCCCGTACTGCTCGGGGCTCTTCAGGAAGGTGACGATCTCCTGCAGCTCGGCCTTGGCCTCGTCGACGCCGGCGACGTCGGCGAACGTCACCTTCGTATCCTTCTCGACGTAGACCTTGGCCTTGCTCTTGCCGATCGCCATCATGCCGTCGCCCATGCCGTGCTTCTCCGCCATACGGCGGAACACGAACATCCACAGGCCGAAGAACAGCAGCATCGGCACGACCCACGACAGGATGTCGCGCAGCCAGGTGTTCTCCTTAACCGCAAAGAAGCGTACGCCGTAGCGCTCGAGGCGCTCGGCCTGAACCGGATCGACGTTGGCGGCGACGATGTGCTCCGGCTTGTCGGCGGTCGAACCGGCCAGCGTGCCGCGCAGGCTGCCGTTGGTGATCGCCACTTCCTCGATCTTGCCGTCCTTGAGCATCTGCTCGAACTCGCTGTACGGCACCGTGCGCACATGACCGACGCCCGCGAGCATGGTCTGCATCAGCAGTACGCCGAAGACGGCGGCCACCACGTAGAGCAGATTGATTCGGTTCTTCGGGTCCATCGCGTGCGGCCCTTGCCTGACGAATTCCACCAAAGATGCTCCCGACCGCTAGTCCAGGCATTGACTTCGGTCAAGCTATTGACGCAGGTCAATGTGCGGAGCCGGACTCCCACCGATCCTGTCGGCACGCTCACCGGCTCCATGCACCGCACCACATGGAGTCGTCATTGACAGGCAGGCGAGGCGCAGAAACGTGATCGCAGGACGGATCGGCAAGTGGTTGGCAACCGGGCTCATTGCAGCCACGGCGGTCAACGCGCTCGCCCAACCGCTCGCCGGCTGCCGCATGCACGCCGCCGAAGCCCCGGCCCCGCAGACAGTCAGCCCCGAGCAGGCGAGCGCCCAGCAGGACGACCGGCCCTGCCACGGCCATGGTGCCGAGGTCGCCGTCGCATCAGCACACGAGGCCGCGCCAGGCGGGCATACGGAACACTGCGCACACACCGGTTCGTGCACCTGCTGCGCCACCGGCGTGTGCGGCGGCGGCCACCCGGCCCTGAGTATCGGCTCGATCTTTCGCGCCGCCTACGATCACGGCGCCGGCACAGCGCCGCGCATCCCGTCGGCGGACGCACCGCGCAGCGTCTATCACGATCCGCCACTGCGCCCACCGGCAATCCTGACCCTCTAAGGCGTTCCGCCGGCACCGCGAGGTCCGGCCGTAGCGCTGCGACTCGCGCAAAGCGGGCGCACCGGCTTGTAGCGGGTGACGTGTCCGTCGCTGCTGCTATCCGTGCTTCCCTGCAGCGCACCCGAGTCCGCAGCTCTCCTTAGGAAATCCGGCATGCGAGCCATGCCGCAGGAGGGTCAGATGAATCACGACATGAGTCATCGGGGCGATGGCGAGCCTCGCCGAGGCCTGCCGAAACCCGGCAGCACCACCTTCAACATCGCACTGGCGGTTCTGCTCGGTATCGGCGCGTACTTCCTCTGGACCGAGCACCGCGCGCATCTGGGCAGCATCCTGATCTGGGGCCTGCTGCTGGCCTGCCCGTTCCTGCATTTCTTCATGCACGGCAGTCATGGCGGCCACGGTGGGCACGGCGGGCATGACGACGACCGCCATCCCGACGAGCGCTCGGCGCCGGACCACTCCGGTCATACCGGGTCT
>JBFFJL010000615.1:0-1917 GCA_041555955.1 Nevskiaceae bacterium | reverse complement strand
TGCGAGCGAGTTGCGAGCAAGCGCGGTTTGCAGCGACACTCGAGCGTGGACCGGAGTTGCGAGCGTCGTTGGACGCGCTATCACGTGAGGCCGACGCGTGGCCGGACGCCGCCAAGGAGCTGTTGGCAGAAGCCGGCTACCCAACGGGTCGGTTTCGTCGGCGGAAAGGGTGAGCGGGACATACAGCCCGCTTGTTCCCACCACCGCCTGCAGTGTCTGCCCGTGGCTGCCGATCCATTCGCAGGGATCGTCCAGCGGGTCCTCGCAGATCGCACGATCGGCAGTCCACTGCACTTCGGCCAGATCGCTGCCGGCGTCCTGAATTACCTGCATCTGCAGCATCCGTGCTCCGCCCAGAGTGCGAATGCGCGGGTCGTCGCGCAGTACGGCCCAGTTGCCTTGCCAGGGGCCGGGTGCACGTTCTCCGGCGCGCTCCACAGCGGACTGCATGTCTGTCGTCGGCTCCCGCGCGGTGGTTGAATGCGGTAGCGTCAGTACGCACAGCACGCCGATTGTCGGCAACGCACGAAGCATTGTCAGTGTCCGGCGGAGTGCTTCAAGGCTTCGGCGCGCGGATGCCGGCTAGGCCGTGCTGACTGACGTCGATGGCGCCACAAGGTTTGCCGGCGAATGCGCATTTGAGCTTCTCGAAACCGACGTCGACGAATTCGCAGGCGGCGCCCTGGACGTTCAAAGGCCACGGCTTGCTGGTGGCGCCGACGTCCAGTGTGTCGCCGACGATGCCGACCCTGGGCAGGCTGACCGTTTTCAGCGCAGCGCCGGTGCGGGTGTCGGTGCCCACCAGATCGGTCGCGAACACTGCGAGCATGAGTTCACCGCGGTTCTCGACCTGGAACACGATCTTGCAGGCGGGCTCACCGAGAAACTCACCAGTGGTGCCTTGGGCACTCAGCAGCAGGGTCGCTGGGCCGCTTGCTGCGGTGGGCTGATGCGCGGGTGGCGTTGAATCTGCGCTGCTGTTGCCGCAGGCGCACAGCGACATCGTCAACAGTGCGGCCAGAATGGATCGGTTCATCGGTGCGGCTCCTTAAAGGAAATCAAGAACACGGAAGATACGGAAGCGGTGCAGCAGTTCAGATCACGGCGCGGCGCCCGCCGCGGTCTGCACCGGCGTACGGGCAATCACCACGCTGTCGACGACAAAAACCAGATCCCAGCTGCCGGCTGTGTCGGGCGTGCGCAGTTCCACTGTGTCGCCCTGTTGCGGCACATAGCTCCAGCCCAGGTATTCGCTGCCGTCGCCGCCGCGGGCGACGAAGCCGATCCAGTTGCTGCTGTTGCGCGGACCGCGGAACGGCACGTTCAGGGAGGTCGAGGGCGCGACCGTGCCGGCGATGGTCATCGCCGCAGTTGCGGCAGAGACCGTGACCGGCTGCGATGCGGCGACGGCCTCGCCTTCGTCGAGGACGTAGCGATACTCGTATGCGCCCGGTTCCTGCGGAGTGTTGATCAGCAGATTGGACTGCGGCCCCTGAGGCCGCTCATAGGCGTTGCCCACGTAGGCTCCGGCGCCGCTGCCGGCGGGCGCGAAGCCGATCCAGTGCCGATCGCCGGACGGGCCGCTGGCGCTGACCGGAACCCGGTCGCCGGCCATCACGCTGGCCGGTCCGCTGACCGTGGTCTTCGCCTTGACCACGGTGATCGGTTTGCTGCCGAGCACGCGTTCGCCGTCGTTCAGCACGTAGCGGATTTCATAGGCGCCGGCTTCCGCGGGCACCTTCAGCTGCAGGGTGCTGGTCGGTCCGGTGGGGCGCTCGTAGTAGTTCTTGAGATAGGTGCTGGCGTCGCTGCCGGCCGGCGCAAAGCCGATCCAGTGCTGCCGCTCTGCCGGCCCATGCGCCACGACGGTGATGCTGCCGCCGGTTTCAGCGGTGTCCGGCGCCTCGATCACCGACG
>JBFFJL010000614.1:0-1923 GCA_041555955.1 Nevskiaceae bacterium | reverse complement strand
CCGGCCGTCGAAGCGCCGGTTGTCGAGGCAACTCCGGCACCGACGCCGGAAGCTGAGGCTCCGGCGATGGAAGAGTCGGCCATGCCGGCAGAGGGTGATGCTGCTGAAGGCGATGCCGCCGCTGCCGAGACGGTCATGGAAAGTGACGGCGCTGCGGCCGAAGGCGAGACGCCGGCTGAGTAAGCTGCGTCGATTCGCGTGTCACCAGAAAAGCCCGCCCCTGGCGGGCTTTTCTGCGTCTGGGCGGCGGCGGTCAGCGCATGCGGTCGAGAACGGGCCGTAGATTTTCAGGAAGAGCCGGCAAACGTCCGAGTCTGATCCAGGGCTGCGAACTGCCGTGGAAATCCGAGCCCAGCGACGCGCGCAAGCCAAAGGCTTCGGCATCCGCGGCACTGGTGTGAATGGCCTCGGCGTCGCTGTTGCCGCTGCAGACCTCCATCGCGCGCCCGCCGGCTTCACGGAACGCAGCCAGCATGCGGTGGCGCCAGCTGCGCGTCATCGGGTATTTCAGTGGATGTGCCACGACTGCGGTGCCGCCGGCCGCGTTGATCCAGCCAACGGCTTCCTCCAGGGCTGGCCACTGCGTTGCGACATGCGCGGATTTGCCGGGCGCCAGATAGCGCTTGAAAGCGCGCTTGGCGTCCGGGCACAGACCGGCGCCAACCAATCGCAGGGCGAAATGGCTGCGCGTGAGCTGCTGATTGTCCGGGGTCTCTTCGACCCAGCGCACGCAGCCCGTGTCACCCAGTTTCTCCAGCTTGATCGCGATTGCCCTGGCGCGCTCGCGGCGCTGTGATTGCAGTCGGGCCAGACCGTCACGCAGCGCCGCGGCGTCCGGATCGATCTCAAGGCCGACGATATGCAGCGTGCGGCGTTGCCAGCTGACCGACAGTTCAACGCCGGCGACCAGCTCGATGCCGTGCGTGCGTGCCGCTAACGCAGCAGCATCAAGCCCGGCGACGGTGTCGTGGTCAGTTACGGCCACGGTGCGCAGACCTGCGTCTGCGGCGGCCTGCATCAGCGCCTGCGCCGTCAGGCTGCCGTCGGAAGCCTGGGTGTGCATATGCAGATCAACCGTCGATGGCAGCGTCATTGCGTCGATCCCGGTGGCGCCTGCAAGGCGCCGATGCGCAGTAGCCGGTTCGGGTCGGGGCAGCGGTCCAGCCACTGCGCGCGCTCTGAGGGTCGGCACACGCCGGGAAAGTCGCCGTGATGACCATCCAGATTGCGGATGATCTGGAAATGCAGGTGCGCCGGCCATCCGCCGTTTTCGTTGATGGCGCCGAGCCAGCCCAGGCGGTCGCCGGCAGCGACCATGTCACCAACCCGGTGCAATGCCAGGCTGCGACGCGCCAGATGGCCATAAAGACAGAAAAACGTCTGCTCGCCCAGGCAGTGTTCGAGAATCAGGGTTGGGCCATAGTCGTGGTCGCCGGCATTGTCCTGCGCGCTGTGAATCCGTCCCGGCAGCGTTGAGAACACCGGGGTGGCGGTGGCGAGCCACAGATCAATGCCCAGATGCAGCGTGCGGGCGGATTCAGGCAGCGAGGCGTCTGAAACAAAGGTTGTGCTGTTGCGGTACAGCGGGCGATCTTCGGCGTAGCCGCCCGCAACATAATCGGCGCCCGCGGCGCGACGCTGGGCTTCGATCCAGGTTCCAAAGCTCACCGGATTGGCGCTGTCGATGTCACGCAGTGAGAGATTGGCGGCGCTGAGATCCAGATGCAGGCAGCGGTGGCTGCTGGGTTCAAACGGCAACACGCTGGCGGCGGGGGTGCTCGCCAGGAGATCAAGCAGCCGGTCAGGGGTGTGGGTCGGATGGGATGTCATGCTTCAGGGGGTGCCGGGCGCAGTGGACCTTGCGGCCCGTACCAGTAGGACAACGCGGATTCCATAAGGGCGGCGCGCTCGGCGCCCAGCGGT
>JBFFJL010000613.1:0-1927 GCA_041555955.1 Nevskiaceae bacterium | reverse complement strand
TGATCTCGCCGGTGCCCGGCGCAGTGCCGACCAAGCCGGGCTCCTGTACCCAGCCTTTGCCCGGCATCGCGGTTGAAGTCGTCGATGAAAACGGCGAAGCCGTCGCCGACGCCAACATGGGGGGTTATCTGGTCATCACAAAGCCGTGGCCATCGATGCTGCGCACGATCTGGAACGACAACAAGCGCTACATCAATACCTACTGGAGCCAGTTCCAGGGTCGCTGCTATGTTGCGGGCGATTCGGTCCATCGAGATGCCGACGGCTATCACTGGATCATGGGCCGGGTCGATGATGTGCTGAACGTCTCCGGGCATCGTCTCGGCACCATGGAGGTTGAAAGCGCGCTGGTTGCACACCCTCGCGTCGCCGAGGCGGCAGTGGTGGGTCGACCGCACGAGATCAAGGGCGAATCGGTGTTTGCCTTTGTCGTCTGCAAGGGCTTGTGCCCGACCGGCGACGAAGCCCGGCAACTGACTCAGGAGCTGCGCGACTGGGTCGCCAAGGACATCGGCGCACTCGCCAAACCCGACGACATCCGCTACGCCGACAACCTGCCGAAGACTCGCTCCGGCAAGATCATGCGGCGACTGCTGCGTTCGATCGCCAAGGACGAGGAAATCACCCAGGACACCTCGACGCTGGAGAATCCGGGGATTGTCGAGCAGCTCGCTCGCAAGCATTGATTCCCGCGAGATTACCGACCAAAGACTGGCCCGGAACCTTGGCGCAAGACACCATGCGGCAAGGTTCCGGTACGCATGCTGCACACCGCAGGTCTAACCGTCGACCGCGGACTGCCAGCATCGCCACGTTGCGCGCAGCTTGCGGATGAAATCCGCACCTGGAAGACCCCGCTGACCGTCGACGCCGCTCCGACAATGCGATCACGCTGCGTGACAGCTACGTATCCGGTCGTCCCGCACCCGCAATTCCGATCATGCGTCCGCGCGCGTCTCCGGCCTCGTCATTCGATCCATCCGTCACCGCCGAAGCAGCGCTGCTGGACGAACTGGTCGGTTCGATCCGGACGCACCGCAAACGCGAGCAACGCGACAAAGACGAAAGCCAGGTCAGGCTACGCAGTGAATGGGAGCGGCTGCTGATCCTGGCCGAGCAACTGCGGCAGAAGGTGTCGTCGGATCCGCGCGTCAAGCATTTCGGCCGCCGCCGACGTCATCATCCGCATGCAGCGCAGCCCAGGCACACGCCAGCACATCATTACCCTGTCGTTGCGACACCCGGACCACCGCGATCATGCCCTGTCCGGCATCTGGCTGCTGCGCACCGGCGAACCGGACCGGTGTCTGCCGGGGGTCCAGCGTGTCGCCGTGGAGCGGGTTCGCGAGCTCGCGTTCCTGCTCGCCTGAGCGCTGCATGTCGCTGCGGTGGTGTCTTGGCACGCCATTTGCGCCAGATTGAGCCGAAGTGGCCGCCGGCTAGCGTCGCGATAGCGTCATCGTCTGCACCGCATCATGGCGCCGGGGTGGAGAGACCCAAGGACCGTGTGGGACCGTTGATGTCGAACCGATTGCTGAGCGTGATGATTGCCCTGCTGTGCGCGGCCTCGGGTTCCGCGAGCGCGCAGCTGGACGATCGCTTTGCAGATCCGCTGCTGAGTGCCTACATCGGCGTTCGCGACGCACAGTTCGGCCCACAGGCACGCGATCTCGAAGCATCCGGCACATCGTATGGGCTGTCGCACCAGCTGGGCCTGCTGTCGTGGCTCAGGCTGAGCGTCGGCTTCGACAGCATGCAGATCGAACCGATCTCCGGTGGCAGCGGCGACTACCGCCAGCAACGCGACAGCTATCGGGTGGGCCTGGCCCCGCGCATCGACGCCGGACCCGCAACCCTGGCCCTGTCGCTGGAAGCGATTCGTCTCGACAGCGAGGAATCGGGCGGGGCTTGGCACTACTTCGGCGCG
>JBFFJL010000612.1:0-1932 GCA_041555955.1 Nevskiaceae bacterium | reverse complement strand
GCCGTAATCGAGGCGATCGATCCGCGCAAGGACGTCGACGGCTTCCATCCTTACAACCTCGGGCGTCTGGCGGCGAAGCTTCCGACGCTGCGGGCGTGCACACCTTACGGGGTGATGCGCATGCTGGAGCACGCCGGGATCGACCCCAGCGGGCAGGATGCGGTCGTTGTCGGCGCCTCGACCATCGTCGGCCGCCCGATGGCGCTGGAACTGCTGCTGGCGCGCGCGACCGTGACGGTCTGCCACAGCCGCACGCGCGACCTGGCCAGCAAGGTTGCGGGTGCCGACATCGTGGTGGCGGCTGTCGGCAAGCCGGGTTTCGTCAAGGGCGAGTGGATCAAACCCGGAGCAACGGTGATCGACGTCGGCATCAATCGCGGCGCCGACGGCAAGCTATGCGGCGACGTCGAATTCGACGTGGCGAGTCAGCGCGCGGCGTGGATCACGCCGGTGCCGGGGGGTGTCGGCCCGATGACCATCGCGATGCTGATGCAGAACACGGTGCAGGCGGCCCGCTCAGCCCGCAGCTGACTTTCTCAACATGCCGGGTCCGCGTCTGCAAGACTGTGGACGCTGGCGATCTCGCCACCCCCCAGACAGCGAATGCCGTCGTACAGCACGCAGTATTGTCCGGCGACCGCGGCACGCTGCGCCTGATCGAACTGCACCCGCACACGTCCTTCAATGGATTCAGCGCGGCACGACTGCAATGTCTGCCGATGACGAATGCGCGCGCTGATCGTTTGATCGGGCGCAGGGATTGGTGCCAGCCAGTTGAAAGTCTCGGTCTCCAGCGATTGGCACATCAGGCGTGGGTGCTGTGAATTCTGCGACACGATCAATGTGCGCGACGGGGCGTGTTTGCCGACCACGTACCACGGCGCGTCCGCAGCGCCGCGGGTGCCGCCGATTCGCAACCCCTTGCGCTGGCCCAGCGTGTAGTAGCTCAGACCCTGATGCCTGCCGATTTCCCGTCCGCTGTCGTCGACGATCGGTCCGGGTTCGGATTTCAGGTAGCGGCCCAGAATCTCGCGGAACTCTCGCTCGCCGATGAAGCAGATGCCGGTTGAGTCCTTCTTCTGGTGCACCGGCAAGCCGGCACGTGCGGCGAGCTCGCGCACATCGGGCTTGCGCAGGTGGCCGATCGGGAACAGCGTCTGTTGCAGGTGTTCCTGCGCTACTGCGGCCAGAAAATAGGTCTGGTCCTTGTTGTCGTCGACCGCGCGCAGCAATTGCGGGCCGTCGGCCGCGTGCTCGATGCGTGCGTAGTGGCCGGTCGCGATGAAGTCGGCGCCCAGCCGTAGCGCGTATTCGCGAAACGGTTGGAATTTCACTTCGCGGTTGCACAGGACGTCGGGGTTGGGCGTCTTGCCCGCAGCGTAATCGGCCAGAAAATGGGCGAAGACGCGTTCACGGTATTCGGCCGAAAAATCCACCCGATGCAGCGGAATTTCGAGCTCCTCGGCGACGCGACGGGCATCCTGAAAGTCCTCCGCCGCAGTGCAGTAGCCTTCCTCGTCCTCGGTCCAGTTGACCATGAACAGGCCAGAGACGCGATAGCCCTGCTGCTTGAGTAGATAGGCCGCGACGGATGAGTCCACGCCGCCGGACATGCCAACAACGACATGCGGTGTCGCGTCAGACCTTGTGGCAGCTGAAGACATGGACAGACGTCTGTCGTGAGCGGCTTATCCGCCGCTACAGATGAATCAGCAGGTCGAGTGGAAATCGCCGGCCCGACAGATAGTCGTCAATACAGCGCAGCACCATTGGACTGCGATGCAGCTCTGTGCTGGCAACGATCTCGTCGCGACTCATCCATACAGCGCGCTCGATTCCGGTGTCCAGGGCGCATTCGGAATGATGCATCAGGGCGTCGGCGCTAAAGGCGACGCGCAGAAAGCCGTAGTCGAGATCGACCGGATCGTGGTG
>JBFFJL010000611.1:0-1945 GCA_041555955.1 Nevskiaceae bacterium | reverse complement strand
TGGCGAATGCATCCTCGGTGTCGCCTCTGGCATCGAGCGCCTTGCCAAGTCCGAATCCGACATTCGCCCGATCTGGCGGCGGCCGGCGCGAATCCGTGACGATGGATCGTGCGCGAGAGATCAGCGCGTCCTCGGCCTTGCCCTGGATCAGCGTCAACAACGCCTCCAGCGCCAGCGGCCAGTCCGGACGCAGAGCCAGTGTCTGGCGAAATGCCGCTTCGGCCTCCACACGATCACCGAGGTCCTCAAGCAGCTGCGCGCGACCCATATGCATCTCGGGCGAGTCAGGCACGGCTTCGCAGCCACGTTTGTACGTAGCCAGAGCTTGCGCCAGCTGGCCGCGAGCGAACTGCAGCTCCGCCAACCCCTGGTAGCTTTCCGCCGACTGCGGCTGCAAGCCGATGATGCGCAGCCACATCGCTTCGGCCGCATCCTCGTCACCGCAGCTCGCCAGCATGCGAGCATAGGCCGCCAGCGTCGGCACGCGGCCCGGCTTGAGCGCCAGCGAACGCTCGAACGCCGCACTCGCGCGCGCCGGCTGGCGCAGATCGCCAAGCAACTTGCCGAGGTTGTGCCACACATCAGCGTCGTCCGGACGCATCTGGGCGACTCGCTCCCACTCCGGCAGCGCATCTGCCAGCCTGCCCGCCATCAACAGCATCAGTGCGAGATCAGCACGTGCATCTGCGTGCTGCGGATCGATCGTTACCGCCTGGCGCAGGAACTCGACGGCGGAAGACAACTGCCCCGCACGCCAGCTCACCGCGGCAAGGCCGCGATAGGCATCGACGCTGCAGGCCGGCTGGATACACAGCGCCATGAACTCGCGCCGCGCTACGTCCAGCCGCCCAGCGCCCAGTTCGTCAAAGGCCTTCTGCAGACGTTCGCGCATCTCGATCGCGCTGGTCTCACTCATCTCGTTTTTTGCTCCGCTAGGGCCGGCGCGCACAAAGGCGCCAGCCAATTAAATAGCCTTGTTCGACGACTTCGCCAATCTCGATGCGGGCAAAGCCTATCGTGCGCAGCCGTTGCATCCATTCTTCAACGTCATCGCTGTCGAGCGCATGAGTGGTCAGCTCCGCGACCCTGAGACGATTGCCCTCAACACTGCGGGTCAGCTCGTGAAGCGCCACCGCACTCTGAGGCTCGCCGCGAGTCGCCGCCCCGGACAGGATCCGCATCACCGTCTCGGCAGTCTCGTGCAGGACATCGCCGAAGCCGAGTTCAGCCGCACGCCTGCCCACGGCCGCAAACACCGAGTTGAACTCGGCACGTATGCGCTGCGCGTTGACACCTTGGCGCGCCTCACTTCCACCGGCGAGCAGCGGCAGCATCCGTCGCGCGTGATCCAGAGGCCCACCCGGTGCCAGCAGCCAGTCGCAGTGCGCGTGCTCAACCTGTGCCAGCCGGAACAAGTGCGAGCCACGATGATGCATGATCACTGCGATCATCGCCGACGGCGCCGCTACGCGCGCCAATTCCCGCCACACCGGCTCGGACGCGAAGTACTCCAGTGCGAACTGGCTGAACAGCCAATTGATCTCGCCATCGGCAACCGGCAGAGCGGCTGCCGACGTATTCGGGTGAACCCGCACGCGTATGCGAAGGTCCGGCTGCAGTAGATCAAGCCAGCCCGCGTCCAGCCGAGCGAGGTCGACGCCATCGATTCGCGCCGGCCAGCTCTCGTGACCAGCATCGTTCAGCAGGCGGATCAGCGAGCCGTTGCCGCAGCCCAACTCCAGCACGCGGTCGTTTGCTTCAAGTGCGTGAAACTGAGCGTGCCAGAACGCCCGGGTCGCCGACCCATAGTGCCCCTCGAACGAGCCTGTACACGAGTGGCGCGCGCCGCTCGCCCAGTACTGACTCCAAGCCTGCGCGCGTGTGGAAGCGTCCTGCGCACTCCCATCTTCCGGCTCACGCATGGAAATCCTGAAACACCGTCTTA
>JBFFJL010000610.1:0-1947 GCA_041555955.1 Nevskiaceae bacterium | reverse complement strand
CGCGGCGCTGGTGCCGATCAACACGCGCATGCGCGGCGAGGAAGCGGCCTACGTGCTGCAGCGCAGTCGCGCACGCGTGCTGTTCTGCATCGGGGATTTCCTGGGCCAACACTACCCGGCGCTGTTGGCGCCGCATCGACCGGCAAGCCTGGAGACGATCGTCGTGCTCGGCACGACCGCGCCCGGCGAATGCGACTGGAGCGGCTTCCTGCAACACGCCGAACGCGTCGAGCCCGACACCGCGCGCGCGCGCGCGGCCTCGGTCGAGCCGACCGACCGCATGGACGTGATGTTCACCTCCGGCACCACCGGCCAGCCCAAGGGCGTGATTACGGTGCATGCGCAGAATCTTCGCGTGATCCGCGAATGGTCGGAGCGCATGGCGCTGACACCGGAAGACCGCTATCTGCTGGTCAATCCGTTCTTTCACGCCTTCGGTTACAAGGTCGGCTGGCTGGCCGGCCTGCTCGCCGGCTGCGCGGTGATGCCGCATGCGGTGTTCGACGCCGGCGCGGTGATGCGCCGCATCGACGCGGAGAAAGTGTCGGTGCTGCCGGGACCGCCGACCCTGTTCATCAGCCTGCTGAATGACCCGAAACGCGCCAACTGCGATCTGTCGTCGCTGCGCGCCACCATCACCGGCGCGGCGGCGGTGGCGCCGGCGCTGGTCGAGCGCATCCGCAGCGAACTGGGCTTCAAGATCGTGCTGACTGGTTACGGCCTGACCGAAACCTGCGGCATCGTGTCGCTATGCGATCCCGACGACAGCGCCGAAACCATCGTCAGCACCTGTGGCCACCCGATTCCGCACATCGAGGTCCAGTGCATCGGCGAAGACGGCGTGGCGCTGCCGCCGAACACGCCGGGCGAAGTCGTCGTCCGCGGCTACAACGTCATGCAGGGCTATCTGGATGACGCCGACGAAACCGCCAAGGCGATCGACGCCGACGGCTGGTTGCACACCGGCGATGTCGGCGTGCTCGACGAACGCGGCTATCTGCGCATCACCGATCGCCTGAAGGACATGTACATCACCGGCGGCTTCAACTGCTACCCCGCCGAGATCGAACGCATGATCGCCGCACATCCGGCGATTGCGCAGGTCGCCGTCGTCGGTGTGCCGGACGAACGCCTCGGCGAAGTCGGCAAGGCATTCGTGGTGCTGCGCCCAGAGCAGGCGCTGGACAGCGGCACGTTCATCGCCTGGTGCCGCGACAAGATGGCCAACTACAAGGTGCCGCGCAGCGTCGAGGTACTCGACGCGCTGCCCAGCAACGCGTCCGGCAAGGTGCTCAAGTTCGAACTGCGCAAGCGCTCGGCCTGAGCGCGCCACCCCAACAACGAGGAGAGACCATCATGAGCGGATCACTGGCCGGCAAGGTTGCCGTTGTCACCGGCGCATCACGCGGTGCCGGCAAGGGCATCGCCATCGCACTGGGCATGGAGGGCGCGACGGTATACGTCACCGGCCGCACGCTGACCGAGGGCGCGGCGCCACTGCCGGGCACGATCACGGCCACTGCCGAAGCGGTGACCGCCGCGGGCGGCAAGGGCATTGCCGTGGCCTGCGACCATGCCAACGATGCCGACGTCAAAGCGCTGTTCGAGCGGGTCAAGGATGAGCAGGGCCACCTCGATATCCTGGTCAACAACGCCACGGTGATTCACGATCAGCTGATCGAGAAAGGACCGTTCTGGAAGAAGCCGCTCGATCTGGTCGACATCCTCGACGTCGGCCTGCGCTCCGGTTACATCGCAAGCTGGTACGCCGCGCCGTTGATGGCAGAGCAGAAGGACGGCCTGATCGCCTTCACCTCCAGCTTCGGCGCCAGCTGCTACATGCACGGCCCAGCCTACGGCGCGCAGAAGGTCGGCGTCGACAAGTTCGCCAAGGACATGGCGGTCGACTTCAAACCCTACAACGTCGCCAGCGTGTCGATCTGGATG